>QQUB01000658.1 GCA_008501835.1 Bacteroidota bacterium | reverse complement strand
GTGGGAAAGATGTGTCCCCCGCTGGCGGGGGTTAGGGGGTGGACTACTTCCTGAACACAAACCGCTCCCCATCAAATTTAAACATTCCAACTCTAAGCAAGGGCGCATTCTTTTCTTCCTCAGAATTAATCAATACCGGAGTTTCCTCTCCCGTTTGCTCCAAAGCATCTAATCGATTGTCCAGTTGTTTGACCTTGATCTTGCCTTTTTTGTAATTGATCTTGAAATCATACCACAAATTCGCCGACTGGATCTTGCTGTATCTTACATCATTTTCATAACGTCTGATGGTGTAAATGTATTCGTAACCTGTGTAAATATTCGCTAATGGTCTTTGAAGCGTATTCAGGTTGATCAGTGATATGGTTTTGCTACGTTTCCACTGGGAACTTACTTGTCGGCCATACTGACCAAGCACATTCTTTTCCCGGAAAACTATCACCTCTAGATGAGGTACTTTTTGCCTGCCTAATTGAACCACCCGAAATTGAGTTGCATCATAGGTCAGATGCCTGAAAATGATGGTTTTTAGAATCACCCAATGATCCTGGTTTTTAACGGCAATCAAAAGATCAGCTGCCGGATGATCATTTTGAACGAAGCAATACATTTGAGTTGAGTCCATTTCCCCGATGATAACTTTCTTGAAAATTTCAATGGTATCCGGGCGTTGGGTTGTCCAGGCGAATGGTTTACTCAAGGTGCTGTGCGGTAAAACAGCTGAAGGTTGTTGCTTCATCAGTTTTTCCGGAAAATAGGGGAGATATTCATACCCTTCCATAGGCTCTGTAGCCATCTCCACAAATTGCCCATTCACAACTCCAAAGCAAAAAATGAACCCCAGGGCAATGCCAAACTTCAACAATGTATACTTCATTATTTTTCTTCCACTTTTTGGGTTCTGAAATTATAGACCACCTTTTCCGTTTCACCGATATATCCGACGATGGAGTTCTCGTCTTTTTTGCGAAGGGAATTATATTTTGGGGATAAGATTTCGGTCCCTTCCGTATCCATCATACCCCAAAGCCCTTTTTGCTGAACGAGTACATATTCGTTTTTAAATCTTCTGAGGTTAAACCTCACATAACTCATGCGGTCATATTCAAAAGGGATCAAAACCTCATTTTTCATAGAGATCAAGCCATATTTTCCATCCTTTTTGGCGATCATCCGGTATTGGATTTCGTAAGGCAGGTCCTGGTAAACGAATGGGATCTGCGGATCTTTCTTTTCCATTTCGTAAAAAGACCTGTTGAAACCGTAAAGGCCATTTTGTTTTGATCTGCGAGGGAAGTCCAGTTCCATAAATAGACCATCGCGGTATTCGCGGTCTTTGATAACTTCTTTAGTGAACGGGTTGATCAGCCATTCATCGAAAAGAATCAGTTGCCCGCCTACCATTTGCTTGACGTGTTTGTTACACCTGATCCGGTAATAGAGTTTGCCCATATAACCGCTTTTCTGAAAGGGTTCCCAAAAGGGATCTAATATGTAATCATCCCCATCCAGGTACAAGCCGTTTTCTTTGGCAAATTCAATGGCCTGGGAAGGAGGAAGGAAGGATTGGTCAGCAGAGCCTTCGATCATGCCACGAGTCATATTCCATTTTCGGGCATATCCCTCATCAATAGCATTTACCAGTTTTCCGTTCTTGTCAAGTCTGATGGTAATAAAATCACCGATAAGATCATTTGCTAAAAATACCGTATAGGAAATATCGGCATAGGTGATCACATCATTTTCAGGCTTATACCAGTTATGTAATCCAAATCTTGGGTCCGGGATTCCCTTATTTTTTCGATAAGAATAGGAATCAGGGTAATACCCTCTCGATTTTGAAGGGTTGAACTTGATGTGTTTTTTAAAGAAGGCTTTTCCATAGGCATTTTGAACAAGCTGATCGGCTGCTTTTTTGAGTTCCTTCAGTTTCTTTTTGCCTTTTTTACTGCTGGTGTCGATGGCGAAACGGGCTTTGCCATTGTCGTAATTGACTTTGTATATTTCTTTGCCATTTTCATCATATTTCACATCCGTTCCAATTCGTAAAAAATCATCAGCACAGGCGGGCGATGGTTTATTGTAAACCGCATTCATGGCAATACCCCGGTAGTGATAAGCGAGCGTCTTATTTTTAAAATAGCGTTCGAAGGTTATAATATTGCTGCCTTCCGACCATTTCTTCAAGTGATAGCCTGCATAACTGCCACCATTCTTAAAACGAACTTCCATCATTTCTTTACCATGGTAGACATGAACGGAATCGTAAACTACATTTGATTTATTGCAGAAATAAGAAATCGTTCCCTGGTAAGGATGGTGAGCTTCGAGGACAATTGCTCCATTTTTAAAATAGGTTGTGGTACCTTCTGCATTTGATGTTTTATCGTAATCAATTTTTGGGAGTTCAAATGTTGCTTTTTGGGCAAAAAGGGTAGAGGCCCAAAAAAGGGAAGTGAGGATGAGCGCAATTCTCATAGTCTGTTTAAGTTTTTTGTCAAGCAGTACAAGTTGAGGCAGGAGAAAATTGTCTCAACCGGATGTCGATGTAAAATTACGTAACATAATGGGTTTTGGTCAAATTTGATATAGAATATCAATAGATTAGAGAAAGTCTTTAGAATTGTGTAATTACGATAGTCTGATGAAATCATATGGCGTACCTACGGCACTCATGGTGTCCTTGTATGTTGGTTTTACCTAAAGAGGCGTCCCGATGGGACTTAATAGTCATGTAGAGACCGGATATGGGTAAAATCAAAACTGTAAAATAGGATTAAGTGCTGTAAGTACGTCATATGAATTTTCCCCTGATGGAGACATTCTGGATAATTGGTGGGCATTATTTACAACACAAATTTTACTTTTCACACAAGCTAATCTAGACTTTCGCCAATCTGAAGATCCAGTATCCCAGCATCAATTGGATGAGGCCAACAAAGAAAAATAAAGGTTGTAAAAAGCTGGCCAGGCCTACAATGACTACCTGGATAATAATCCAGATGACAAGAATACCTCCCATGCTTAACCCTGCAATGCCACTGAGTTTATGTTGTTTGAAAATCGGCATTGCTGTCAGCAGGTTCCCGAGGCCAAGGATGATAAACAGGAAAAGGCCCGGGATGAAAAAGTCCGGGAAAGGAGAACCTTCCAGCCATTCTGTTGGCATGCCCAGGGAAGAGCCATCTGGTTTGGTAAAAAGGGCATAACCTGCCGGGATTGCCCCGATAGCAACAAATAAATGAAGGATGGCCAAGGTGATATATAGTCTTCTTTTCATAATGAAGGTTTTGGTAGAAATTTCCAGGAAAATATGCCTGGTTTAGGGTCTGAATTGACCAAACCTAAATTTACCAAAATAATAGCAAAGCGACTTGAAAAAATCGCTTTGCTTAAAGTTTGAATTAATTAATCTTTTCGGCCGAAAGCGTAGGGAATTCGTAATACCTTTTCAATTGCAGACCGGTGACCTTACCATTGTCGTCTTGTTGAAAATGAATATCCGCTTCAAACGCAAGATAGGCGTAGACATTATCTCCGATGGGTTTTACTTCGCATTTAGGCTGGATGGGCATTTCTGCATATAAAAGACCGTTTTCAGTAGTTATGGTCAACGTTAGCTCTTCTCTTTGACCACCATAAAATTGCGATAACTCTTCTTTCATCTCATGAGGTTCGATGTCCACACTATATTTGCCTGAAAGTTCCTTAAGCCGGTTTTCTGTGGAGTTATCTTTTGCATTTTCCAGAACCACATCAAATGTTACCAGGCTGGCACCATCTTCAATGTCTTCAGCACCTGTGGTCTTTGGACGAACCACCTGGGCTTTCTCTTCGGCATTGAGCCCTCCAAGCAATACATCAGTTTCATTCAATTCCTCTCCTTCAAAGTATAACTGTGTAATCAACTCATGGTATCCCCTTCTGGAGAATTTGAAATGAATATGTGGTGTTCTGTAATCAGCACTGCCTTCTGACAAAGGGTAAGCACCAGGCTTGATGGTTTTGAAACCATATTCACCCTTTTCGTTAGTGGTAACCTGACCCCACCCCTGAAAGTTGGGGTCATATTCAGCTGAACTGTGATCGTATTCATGAGAGTATTTTCCATGAGTATTGGCCTGCCATAACATTACAACGGCTCCCGGAATGGGATTGCAGTTCTCATCAGTAACTTTCCCTCGGACGTAAATAGGCTCTCCTTGGGGTTGAGCATCTGAGCCATTGAAAGAGGTCAGGTCAAAATCTTTGTCCTGTTGATCTTTATTGGGATGAAAAGGTCCCATGGTTTGATTGACGGTTGGTTCGCAGGCTGATGCTGCTTCTTCTGCGGCTGGAGTTGTACATCCGAAAATGGATGTGTACAAGGTCCCCACCGTGGCTCCCATACCCAATTGGAGCCAGCTTCTTCGATTGATTTTCTTTTGCATTTTGTCAAAGTTTTGGTGTTCAAAATATCTTTAACAAAGAAAACGCGCATCTAAGGGAGAGCATGAAAGGGAGATGTTATTGGATGTGCGGAGGGAAGTTTAGTATAAAAATAACTTTTTTTGATAGATCTGTTCTATATCTGGTTAAAAGATCCAAAATGCCACAAAATCCCTGAAGGGTCATGTACAAAATATTCTTTACCCCAATCGTTGAGCTTTATAGCAGATATTCTCACTCCGGGAAAAGCTTTTGTAAGCTCCAGGTTCATGACCTTGGAATGATGTTCTTGCACGTTAGCAACTTCGAGAAATATCATAGTATTGTTTACCCAGTCCTTGACATAAGCGTCCTGTAAGTAAAAACCGAGATCACCAGTACGAAAGAGTGACATGTTTTTAGATATGATAACCTCTTCAAACCCCAGGGCTTGATAAAACCTTCGGGAAATATCAAAGTTTCTGGCCCCGATGAAAGTCCGGATAGATTTTGCATGGTGATTCATATGTTAATTTTTGAGCAGGGATCATATTTTGAGTTCATACAACATCAAATCCTCCGGATCATCCGGTAGATTGATGATTTTTGAAAAAGTCAGGCCTAGTTTTTCAATGAGTTTCCGGGAAGGAAGATTTGCCTCAATTGTGATGGCACTGACTTTTGTGATTCCAAAATGGCTAATGCCTGTATCCAGTACTTTTTGCGCGGCTTCAAAGGCATAGCCTTTTCCTTCAAATTCGGGGAGGAAAGCAAATCCAATATCCACGCCCTCAAGTCCTTCACGGTCGTAAAGCCCGCAGGAGCCCATTTTTTGCCCATCATCTTTTCGAATTACCGTGTAATTGGAAAAGCCAAGTCGATCCAGTTGAGGGTGCATTTTATTTTTGATGTAATTCCGTGCATCTTCCTCTGTTCGGACTTTTCGATCCCCGATATTTTCCATCCATTTCGGGGTGTTCATAAGTCTGAGTACAAAATCTGCATCCTCAAAGGAGGTAGGGCGGAGGAAGAGGCGTTCCGTTTCTAAGGTCAGGTGTTTGGTCATAATGTCGGGTGTTTTAAAATTAACTAATTCCAGGAATAAACCTCCGAGGTTTTGGGAAATGAAACTTTTGAGAATTAGTCTTATATGCCCGGAAACCGGAGTTTAAACCTCGGAGGTTTTATTTTTTGTAATTATAAAACCCTAAAATAAGTACAATTAGCCCCAACACAAAATAAAAAATTTCGATGCTCGTAGGCACCGGCGGTTCCTAGTTGAGAATAATGACCTCTCCGATGACTTGCCCCATCATGATCACCCCCGCGGCAATGGTGGCTTTACGGGCTAATCGGTGTTTTTTGATCAACAAGATGAAAGCTACAAGCGAACTTCCACCAACCACAACAGATAAAATGAGGGCCGGAATGGTAAAACTTTTGAAAATAGTTCCTTCCAGCCATTCCATCGGAAAATCTTCCAATCCAGCCAGTATAGCAATTCCTCCTGAAATAGCAGTCAGGGCAATAAATCCGGTCAGGAAAAGAGTGAGAAAACGCAAATATTTATGACTCATGTTAATGGTTATTTTTAAATCAGCAATCTTACACCAATCAACACCAACCCCGATACAAAAATGATGGAAAAGATCAATTTGTTATTCCGGGCAATCCATTCCGGGAGGAAGATGTCAAAATTGTCTTTTCCGGAATCCGAAAACTTTCTGGCGATCAGCGTCAAAGGGCAAAACATATTAAAAATCAACAAAACCAACCCTTCAAGAATGACAAACCCTATGGCGATCCAGGTCAAATAATTGATGTCTCCAGTCAAGCCGCTGTAAAAAATATAGAAAATCAGGGCAGCAAAAAATATCCAGATCAGGGTGTGAATGGATTTGATAAAAATGAGTTTGGTATGGTCTTGCATTGTAGCCATATTATTACGCTTAAATATACAAACATGAGTCATTCCGACATCTTATGCCGAGGGCAGGTTCTCGAATTATTGAAAATCACTTTTCAAAACCCTGGTTGAAATATTACAATTATTTCATGGGGATGTTTTAGTTAAAGACACATGTAGTGAGTTGAAATACAACGATTTGTGCTTTAGCTTAAGATCGCCTGATGCCGGCTGGGCATTTACTTTTGGCATTGCCCCAAAAGTAAACAAAAACTCTAGAAAATCTAAACTCCTCCGTCGAACAGCAAGATTTTCGGGCAGCCGCCACCAAAATACACTTGTACGATTCTTTACTTACCTACGGTAATCACACAACGGTTTCATAAACAACCCATTATAAATAACCCCGAATTTTGACAAGTGTCAAAATTTGGGATCGCGCATGTTTTTTATCATGCTCTTTTTATACTTTTGCGGCTTAAAAGAACACCAATATGATTTCTGTAGATGGCCTGACGGTTGAGTTTAGCGGGAAAACGCTCTTTAAGGATGTATCCTTTGTGATCAATGAGAATGACAAAATCGCATTGATGGGGAAGAATGGTGCCGGTAAATCGACCATGATGAAAATCATTGCCGGTGTGCGCACAGCATCGAAAGGAAAGGTCAATCACCCCAAAGAAGTAGTCATCGCCTACCTGCCACAACATTTATTGACAGAAGACCACTGTACCGTTTTTGAGGAAACCGCCAAAGCTTTTCAGAAGGTATTTGAGATGCAGGCTGAAATGGAGCGCCTCAATAAGGAATTGGAGACCCGTACTGATTTTGACTCCCCGGAATACATGGCCATTATTGACAAGGTGAGTGAACTGGGAGAGATTTATTATGCCATGGAAGAGGTCAATCACGACGCAGAAGTGGAAAAAACCCTGCTTGGGCTTGGCTTCAAGCGGGAGGACTTTACAAGGCCTACGAGTGAATTCAGCGGAGGTTGGAGGATGCGTATCGAATTGGCCAAAATACTGCTCCAAAAACCAGATCTGATCCTGCTGGATGAGCCGACCAATCATATTGATATCGAATCCGTGATGTGGCTGGAAGATTTCCTGATCAATAAGGCAAAAGCTGTAATCGTAATTTCGCACGACAGGGCTTTTATTGATAATATCACCAATCGCACCATTGAAATAACGATGGGACGGATTTATGATTATAAAGCCAATTATTCTCATTATCTGGAGTTGCGTGAGGAAAGAAGAGCCGCTCAGATAAAGGCCTATAAGGATCAGCAAAAATTTATTGAGGAAAGCAAACGTTTCATCGAACGATTCAGAGGTACTTATTCCAAAGCTAATCAGGTCAATTCGCGGGAGCGGATGTTGGAAAAACTGGAGATAATCGAAATCGATGAAGTTGATAAATCATCACTCAAACTCCGATTTCCTCCATGTAATCGTTCCGGCGATTATCCATTAATTGCGAAAAACCTTTCTAAAAATTATGAAGACCTTGAGGTGTTCAATGATGCGAATTTGACGATAAAGCGTGGTGAAAAAGTCTCTTTTGTAGGAAGGAATGGTGAAGGGAAGTCGACCATGATAAAAGCCATCATGGGCGAAATAGATTTTGAAGGAGAATGTGCCCTCGGACATAATACAGAAGTGGGATATTTTGCTCAAAACCAGGCCTCATTATTGGATCCGGAACTCACTGTTTTTCAGACGGTCGACAATGTGGCCAAAGGAGATATCCGGACTCAGATCAAAAATATCCTGGGGCAGTTTATGTTTAGCGGTGACGATATTGATAAAAAGGTGTCTGTATTGTCAGGAGGAGAGCGGACTCGATTGGCGATGGTCAAATTATTGCTTGAGCCAGTGAATTTTCTGATACTTGATGAGCCTACCAATCACCTTGATTTGAGATCAAAAGATGTGCTGAAGGAAGCTTTGCTCGCTTTTGATGGTACCCTTATCCTCGTTTCTCACGACAGGGATTTCTTACAGGGACTTTCAGAAAAAGTTTTTGAATTTAAGGACAAGAGGGTCATAGAACATTTTGAGACCATCGACGATTTCCTGGAAAGGAATCGATTGGAAAACCTTCAACAGATCAATTTGCAGAATTGATTGGTTCGCTTGTTTGAGAAAGGTGGAATTCAGTTTCCTGATTTGCCACTACCCTTAAAGTGGTGGCCCACTGTTCTACATTTTTGGGCAACATGCCTCTGTGACAAGACCAGTGTTTGATTGGGACAACTCCTTTGAGGAAATATTGATCCTGATAAGCTATGTTGCTGGCCGCCATTCCAAAGGTCCGGGAGGTTGATCCTTTTTTGCCGGAATCGAGGTCACCAGGATGAGAATACTCGTTTTTAAGTTTAGCATCTTCGGAAAAATCAACTTGCAGACCGGATTTATTGAATCCTGCAAAGGGAATGATCTTATCATTTGGACAGTAGATGTTGAAATGGTTGATGTCCGGGTCGGCCAATTGAGCACCACCGATAACATTCGGAGTGTTCAGGGTAATAATGTTGATATCGACGTCAGGCCCAAGGATTTTTCGAAGCGATTGGGTGGCGATTAAAATCACATTGCCTCCGTGGCTGTGGCCAATCAGCGTTATGCAAGGCTCATCAATATTAAAGGAGGCTCTGCTTTCCAGGATATGTGCCAGTAATTTGTCTGCAGCTTCAATTCTGGCAAAGGTATTGTTCTCTCCACTCCATTCAAAAAACTCCACCTGATCAGTATAATCGTCGTGGCCAAACACATCCCTGATCTCGGTTCTGATCACATCATTCCAAACCGAGTTGTCGCAGCCTGTTCCATGCACGAAATAGGCTTCTCCGTAAAGGGAGGAGGACAGGACGGTAAGGGCAAATGCTATCAGGTATCTCAAAGTCATTGGATGAGCTGTTTGAACACTTAAAATGTAACGTGGATTCCGGGTGTTTGTTTTGTGGGTATTCAATTTTTAAAACCCTCAGTGTTCTCTGTGCCTTCTCAGGGAACTCCGTGGTTAAAATTTTTTGAAATAAAAGACAACCATGATGCTAGATTAGCTTCCTTGCGAACCTTGCGGATCCTTTGCGAACTTTGCGGTTAAATAAAGAATTTCCCTTTTTTTAATAGGTTCCGGGAGTGTAAATGTTTGTTTATTCATCTTCCGGGAATAAAAACAATGGTGCATGATATTTAACCGCAAGGTGCACAAAGGAATCGCAAGGTTCGCTAGTAAAATTCTTCAAATTTCATAGAAGGGTTTCTTCCGGAAACTTTTATGAAGATTAAATAAAGGTTTTAGTTTTAAAAATTTTAATAACCCGGAACCCGAAACTCGTAACACTAATTACACAGAACCGCAGAACAGCAGAATGTCCAACCTGCCTTCCGTTGCGCAGCAGGCAAGGTGTAAAATGTAGAAGTTTTAGGAAAAGTAATCTTATCGGTTATTTTTTCAGGCGCCCACCAATACCATTTCTATCCGCAAATACAACACCATCCGGCTTAACTATCACACCTTCCGCAACATCCTCCTTGAGTAACAAAGCACCATCCATGTCCACATAATCCAGCATAGGCAGCAGATGTGCAATGGCAGAAATACCTACCGAAGATTCCGTCATACATCCCACCATAACCTTCATGCCCAGTTCTTTGGCACGTTTGATCATTCTGCGGGCTGGAGTGAGGCCTCCGCATTTGACCAGTTTTATGTTGACGCCGTGAAAGTATCCATGGCATTTATCTACATCAGATTCCACCTGGCAGCTTTCATCGGCGATGATGGGCAATACACTTTCCTCACGAGCTTTTTTCAAACCTTCCCAGTCATCCGTTTTAAGTGGTTGTTCAAGAAATTCAACACCCAGTTCTTTTAAGACCGGAGCGTTTTTGATGGTTTCTTCAGCTGTCCAGGCGGTATTGGCGTCAATGCGGAAAATGGCATCCGTATGTTTGCGTAGTTCCCTGATGATCTCCAGGTCGTGGTCTGTTCCCAGTTTAATTTTGTAAAGAGGCCATGGCTTCTGCTTCATTTTGTCCACCATTACTTCAATGGAGTCGCGGCCAATGGTGTAGTTGCTTTTCGGCAGGTTTTCGGCTTCAAGCCCCCAAACCTTATAAGTGGGTAAGCCTTTCTTCTGACCGTATAGATCATGAGCCGCAATATCAAGGGCACACAATTCAAATGGATGTCCTTCCAGATGTTTGGACATTTCTTCCCAAAAACTTTCCGGAGTTTCAATAGTTGCTGATTCGATGATCGAGCGGATCGATTCCAGCTTTTCGATCATGCCATCCATCGTCAATCCGTAATAGGTTGTTGCTGATGCTTCCCCAAACCCGGAAAAGCCTTCATCCTGCAATTCTACGATAATTCCGTCCTGTTTAGTTCGTGATTCATGTGTAATGGTAAAGGTATGCTCCAACTCAAGATTGTAGGGATGGATGATCATTTTCATAAGAAAGGAATTTTATGTTTTATAGAAATACTATTTCTCGCAGAAATAGTATTTCTTAAGATTACTCTTCCCGCATCATCGCCGGTACTTTCATGGCTCTCCTTGCCGGCGCGATCGATACCAGTAGACCGATAATTCCGACGATCACTGCAACCACAATAAAGTCAATCAATTGCATGCTCATGGGGTAGGCATCGATGATAAAATCTCCTGGTACATTGATAATGCCCACAGATCTTTGAAGGAAATAAATGACCCAGGCTAATACAAATCCAATGATGATCCCCAATCCCGTCAGCAGTAACCCTTCAAACAGGAATATATTTCGAACCAGCTTGCTGGTGGCACCCATGGATTTCAGGATGGAAATATCTTTTTGTTTTTCCAGTACGATCATCCATAAGGCACCAATCATGTTAAAGGAGATCAGCAGCATCATAAGTCCGACAATGGCAAAGCTGAGCCATTTTTCTACCTGCATGAGTTTCAGGAAAGACTCCTGCTGTTGGTATTTATTTTTAACCGTATAATCAGGTCCGACGATCTCTTGAATGGCCTCAAGGGTTTCAGGAATATCAAAACCGGGTGCCAGTTTTATTTGAAGCGAACTCACTTTTTTCCCTATCCCGAGTAGTTCCCGGGCGAAAGCAAGAGAGGTGAAAATATATTGATTATCAAATTCCGGCTGGATCATAAAGGTACCAGATGGATAGGCAAACCGTTTAACGAACATCGGCTCGAAGAGACCGACCTTTTTCCGTTTGGGCATGTACACATTGAGGGCAGCAAATTCATCATTTATATTCACACCCAGTTTATTCCGCATACCAAGCCCCAAAACCGCATGGTGACGACCGCTGTATAACTTAAAGCTGCCTTCTCTTACCGTGGAGTCGATGTTCAGTACGTTGCGGTAGTGCTCATCTACACCAAATAAAACCCCAATGGCATTATTATCCTTGTACTCAAAAACGGCCACTTCTTCCATGGTTTCCGAAACATGCTCAACACCCGGAATCGTTTTGATCTCCGCCAGCAAACTATCCGAAGCTTCAAAAAACTTTCCCTGCACCGGTGCCACCTTTACATCCGGGTTGAAATAGCTGTACATACTGGTGATCAGGTCCTCAAACCCATTGAATACAGAAAGGACAAGAATGAGTGCTGCAGTACCCACAGAAATCCCAAAAACAGCAATACCTGTGATGATATTGATGACATTTGTGGACTTCTTGGCAAACAGATACCGGCGCGCTATATGTAAAGGCAGATTCATTGCGGGTAAAGTTAAGGAAACGAGGTGAAATGGTAAATTTTAAATGGAAAATGATGGAAATTATTGTTTGGTGGTGGGAAAGGGTGATTTTTTGTTCCAGGAGTTTCAAAGGTTTCATATTGTTTCAGGGGTTCAAATGGTTCAAGGTGTTTTTGGAGGTTCAGAGGATTTGGTTTCCCTGTGCCCTCTGTGCCTTCCTTGTGTCCTCTGTGGTTAAAACTGGCGCAATACCCGATTAAAAACGACTAAAAACGATTATAACCGACAGTAACCGGCTAATTAACGGAAATAAGGAAGATGACCCCATAAATTTGGCAGTATCGATTTTTTAACCAAAAAACAATCAAATGGAAAAACAAATAGCGATTTCAGTATTGGAAGCCCTGTCGTCGGGCTGTTCTCCTTTGACAGGGGAGATTTTAAGAGGCCATAAAGTGCTAAAGGAGAACTTGGTTCAACAAGTGTTTCAGGAATCTATTCTTGCTTTGAGAGTTTTGAATAACAATCAACGGTATGATTCAGTAGAACTCGAGGAAAATTATTTGGAAGAGACCATGGAGTTTTTTCATAAAAAGGATCGGAATCCTACTCCGCACCGGCTCGCTCAGTTTTTCAGAGGTAGTCGTGCCCTCAAACCGGAAGCATTACAAGACCACCAGTTTTTTGGATCGTTGTATCCAGGGTACAGGTATACCCAAATAAAAACCTATTTAGAAGTGTGGTTTGAAAAAAATCCTGACCTGGCTCAAAAGTATTTTGTGAACGAAGAAGCCTGGAAGCAGGTGGTTTATTTTCAGAGTAAGTCTTTTAATAACCTTACTTCAAAAGAAAGAGATACCTTAAAAAAGGCCATCAAGGCAATCCCCATTGTGAGACAGGAGAATCTTACGCCGGAATTAAGGGAGATCCGGGAGCGATTTCCACGTTCTCATGAGCCATGGACAGACAAGGAGAAAGAACTTTTGGCGGGAGCAATTACTAAAACCAATGATCTTCAGTTTTTATCTGACTGTTTCCAACGAGGAAGAAATGCGATCGAAATTAGTGGGCAAAAGCTGATTTTTTATGCCGAACCTGGAAGTCTCCTTGCCGCCTGATGCAGGCAACTAACCTCAAAATTTCGTAAATTGCATGACTTCAAAAGCATTAAAATAAATGTCTCAACCGGAAGTCATCAATAATCCGATCAGGGAATGGATGGAATTTGCTCCCATTACATTGAACAAACCAATGTCCAGGGAGGAGTTTATCCAATTGTCTAGCAAGTTCCCTGATCTCCAAATGGAACTTGAGGAGAGTGGAAAAACAATTATCATGACCCCGGTAAAAAAAGGCTCTGGAAAAAATGAATTGACGGTCTCCGGATATTTATTTATCTGGTATTTAAAAAATAAAAGTGGGGAAGTCTTCAGCCCATCAACAGGCATAGAACTTCCTGACGGCTCCATCCGTTGCCCTGATTGTGCATGGGTATCTGATGAACGGCTTGCTATATTACCAGAATCCAGTGATGAGGATTTCCTCAAAGCCGTCCCTGATTTTGTGGTAGAGATTCGGTCCCAGTCTGATGACCTCGACCGGCTTCAAAAGAAAATGAGCGATACCTGGATGGGCAATGGTGTGCGGCTGGCATGGCTCATTGATCCTTATGAGGAGGTTGTACATATTTACCGGGTTGGTGAAGAGGTGCAACTACTCAAAGGTTTTCAGGGGCAGGTGCTTAAGGGGGAAGAGGTCATGCCGGGAATGGAGCTGCCTTTGGATGATTTGAGGCGTAAGTAGGAGCTAAATCTTTTCAAATATATTTATATGTCCAAACCACAAATCCTGCCCACCAACCAGGAGCAGGAATACTACACTGATGAACGCTGTCATATCATTGAATTATTTAACCAATCAGACGAAGTTGCCTCTATTGCCCGGGCCAGAGTTGAGCCAGGAGTGACGACCGCACTTCATTCCCTGGATGGCCTTGAATGTTATTATATCCTTTCCGGGCAAGGAGAGGTGGAGATCAATGGTGAAAAGATGGGAAGGGTAGGAGCAGGAGATACCGTAGTCATTCCGGCAAATGCTCCGCAAAGGATCACCAATAATGGTGAGGAGGATTTGATTTTCCTCTGTTTTTGTGCGCCGCGGTTTATACCGGAAAATTATAAGTCTTTGGAGTGAAACCTTGAGCCAGTTTTGTTTCATACCCCAATGTACCCCGCTGGCGGGGTGAAATTTGACAAGTGGATTTTTTCCTTAATAAGAGAAGGTTGAATGTCAAATTTGGGGGTGGAACTAATCCGAGCAAATATCCACTTATAAAAATTAGGGACTAACTGAAAGTTGAATGTCGTCAACTTAAGGTTAAAGGTGGTAAATAATAGAGGATTTTTGTAAATTTCGATAAATTCAGAGAGATGAAAAAAAGAGACAAGATATCTTAAATAAACTATCATTATTAATACAT
>QQUB01000204.1 GCA_008501835.1 Bacteroidota bacterium | reverse complement strand
GTTCTTCAATAGTTGGGAAGAAACCGTTTGGGGTTCTTCCAGAAATATCCCAAACAAAAAAGAATCCCCCAGAAGTAATACTCTTTTTTTGTTTATGGCTGAATCCATACGGGAAGAAAACTCCGGGCTGCGAAAACCCTGACTGTTGATGTGGTAAGCAATGTGAAAAAAATCAGGTCTGTAAAAATTCAGTTGTTCTTTTTGCCGGCATACCCACCCCAAATCTGAATCAGGCTGGACCCAGTTGGTATCCGTTTTCAGGTATGCTTCATCCATAAAATCAGCTGCGCAGGTTCGTTCATAATACTCGTAATCAGGCTTAAAAATCCGAAACCCTGCCTCCAGCAGTAAAAACAGAACCAGCAGTATACTTAAATTATAAATGATTAGTTTTGTATATCTCATAGAAACCATGACTGAAATCCGGCGGCAAAACTACAATAAAAAAGTAACTCAATGGAATTCATAAAAGACATGTGGCTCTTCCTGAAAGAACGCAGGAAATTCTGGCTTGCACCAGTGATAATAGTTTTATTATTGCTCGGAATCCTGATTGTTTTTGGAGGAGGATCCGCATTGAGTCCATTTATATATTCTCTTTTTTAATCATCAACACTCAATTATGTCAGAGAAAAAAGTAACCGGGGTAGGTGGCATTTTTTTCAAATGCCAGGATCCACAGAAAATCAAGGATTGGTACAGTAAAAATCTGGGGTTTAATACAGATCAATACGGTGCCTTGTTCGAATTCAGGAATGCCGATGACCCTGAAAAGAAAAATTATCTGCAATGGAGTCCGTTTAAGGATGATACCACCTATTTTGAACCATCCAAGAAAGAATTTATGATCAATTTCAGGGTGGCCAACATCGAAAAACTGGTGGAGCAACTACGAAACGACGGTGTTCAAATCCTCGATGAAATAGCCACTTATGATTACGGGAAATTTGTGCATATCATGGACATTGAAGGGAATAAGATAGAATTGTGGGAACCAGTTGACCGGGTATTTACGGATTCCTATGATGGGGAAACAACTCATTAATCATGGCTGGTTATTCCGCTCGTCCGCTAATCAAAAAACTGGGTATCAAACCTGAATTTTCCATACTCGTTTTCAACGCTCCCAAGCCCTATTCCGAATTTTTCAGTGAAGGGTCCGGGGAACTTAATCTTGTTGAAAAAGGTTCCAGGGATAGCATTGATTTCATTCATATTTTCTGTCTGACTAAAGAAGAGTTGGTGGAATCATCCAATCTTGCCATTCCTTTTCTAAAAAAGAATGGCCTGTTATGGGTGAGCTGGCCTAAAGGCAATTCTGGTATCAAAACCGAACTTAAGCGTGACCCCATCAGGGAATATCTTTTGTCACGGGGGTTGGTTGACGTCAAAGTGGCAGCTGTGGATGAAACCTGGAGTGGACTTAAATTCGTTTATCGGCTAAAGGATCGATAGTATCTCGGAATAAATTAGGCTGCTCATTGCTGGACAACTTTAGGATTTATTATCTTTATGTTTTAACACCAACTTAAACTGCCTGATGATTAGAACCCTGATTTTTATAGTTTTAGGAGCTGCACTTTTTATTGCCATTGCAGTAACAGGCTATAATTTTGCAACTACCCGAACCCACAGCCCTCTGGAAGAAAAGACTTTTAACGCCGGTGATCTGGACCTAAAGGTAACCTATTGCCGCCCATACAAAAAGGGAAGGCTTATTTTCGGAACTGAAAATGATGGTGCTCTGGTCCCCTACAATAAATACTGGCGGCTGGGGGCCAATGATGCAACGGAAATAACTTTCAGTTTGCCTGTTACTTTCGCCGGAAACCCTATTGCGGCAGGTAGTTATCGCATGTACGCCGTTCCTGGCCCCGAACTATGGGAAATATCCCTCAACAGCGAATTGGGGAAATTTGGGGCCTACCCCCCTGATTATACCCTTGATGTATTAAAAGTGATGGTTCCGGTAAATCAAATTGATGAAATGTCTGAACAATTCACCATTGATTTCAGCAATGACTCTACAGGAGTGATTATGGCATTCATCTGGGATAAAACTGTAGTAAATATTCCCATAAGACAAAATATCTAATAACACCAAAAATTCCACACCCATGAAAACCGTGACAACCATTCTTACGATCATTTTATTGGCAACTTCATTATACAGCCAGGACAATCCGGATTTTAAAGGAAGCTATTTTTCCTTTTACGTAGGAGGTGGTCCCGCGGTGGATGATGGGGCTATACTTTTAGGCTATAGCCTGAATGGCGGTTATCAATGGAACAAATTTGTCGGTGTCGGGGGCAGTTTTACCGGTCATTTAAGCATGGAGTATTTTTTTGCGGGTTTTAACGGACTATCAGCCCAGTACCGGATCAAACCTTCCGAAAAATGGAGTATTGCTTTGGATTACGGATATGTATTGACCCATTCCCATGGCAATGATGTAGTTTATTGGGAATATATCCCCGACTGGTATTCCTTCTTCAAATTGCATATTGGATGGAGGCCTAAGGAAAGATTCACATTGGGACTTAGTTTCACAGGGTTACCCAAAGTCAATTATGAGGAGTGTAATAATTATGACGCACCTGCAGACAACTGTGAACCTGTTTATATCAATACCTATGAATGGATTCCGTCCGGAGTCATGCTGACGCTAGGGTTTTCTTTGAATTGATTTGGAATCTTTCTAATCTATATTTTTTACTGCCAAAGTTGTTCCAAGAGTTCAAAATATTCAAGTCGTTCAAAGCGTTAGAAACCTCTTCTTGAATGATATTTTTGAAATTCAGGATAAAAATAAAACCGTCCACCGTAGACCGTTTATCGTCAACCGTCATCCTCTACCTATTCCGGAACAGCAGCAATCAACTCCTGCGTATAAACTTCCTTAGGATGAGCATAAATTTCCTCTGCAGATCCGGATTCTACAATCCTGCCGTTTTGCATCACCAACATGCGATCACACATAAATTTCACCACCGAAAGATCGTGAGATATGAAAATATAGGTCAGTCCGAATTTTTCCTGAAGGTCCTTTAGCAGATTCAGCACCTGCGCCTGAACCGAAACATCCAGTGCCGAAACAGGTTCGTCACAAATGATAAACTTCGGCTCCACCGCCAATGCCCGTGCAATGCAAATTCGTTGGCGCTGTCCTCCGGAAAGTTCATGAGGATACCGGTTATAATGGATACTTTCCATCCCCACCAGATTCAGCAACTCCAGTACTTTATTTTTTGAATCTACTTCAGATAGTGAAGGTTGATGAAGTTTTAATACTTCCCTGATCACGTTACCCACCATCATTCGTGGATTGAGTGAAGAATAGTGGTCCTGAAAAATGATCTGCACATCCTTACGGAAGGATTTCAGGGATTTTTGATCAAGATTGAAAATATCCTTCCCGGCAAAATGTGCACTTCCTGCAATGTGGGTATCCAGTAATCTGAGAATGGCTCTGCTCAGCGTCGTTTTCCCACAACCGGACTCTCCGACCAGACCAAGTGTTTCACCTGGAAAAACTTCGAATGACACTTTATCAACCGCCTTGACATTTTCATGCCGCTTGCCAAACCATTTTTTCCCCGACCTGAATTCAACTTCCAGGTTATTAACCTTGAATAATGCCTCTTTTGCTGATAACCGCTTAATCCTTTCCTCAATCTCCTCTGCAGCAATCAAATTATTCGCCAACCCGGAGTCCGTAATTTTTCCTTC
>QQUB01000157.1 GCA_008501835.1 Bacteroidota bacterium | reverse complement strand
CGGTATTAAATCTTGGTGGATATGCCTTTCATGTACCCCACCACACTACATGGGAATTTGAAAAAGTTGAAAAACACATCGATCATCCCAATTTCAGGCAATTGGAAAATATCCGGCAGGTATTGGCTTTTGTATAAGGTACCTTTTCGAATCTAAGCGCTCGCTTCCATAATCGCCTCCTTGGCCAGAAGGTCCATATCCCTTACGAGCATGCGACGACGGTTGAAGATCAGGATATTTTTATTTCGTAACTCATTGAGAACAGTCGTGACCGTTTGACGGGAAGTAGCCGTCAGGTTAGCAATTTCCTGGTGGGTGATGAAATTGCGCACTTCACGTTCGTAGCCAATTCTGCGACCTTTCTCCATGGCCAGATTATGCAAAAATTCAACGATCCTGGTCCGGGAATCTTTGAAAACAAGGGATTCCAGTCGTTTTTCCATACGGCGGGTACGGTCGCCCAATAATTTGACCATAAACATAGAGATCTTGGAGTTGTCACGCATTAAAGCTTTCATATCGGATACCGTCAGCACACACATTTCGGCATCATCCATGGCATAGGCAAAATCACGTCTTTTACCTTCTCCAATAATCGCCATTTCCCCAAACACTTCTCCGACACCTAAAATAGCTTTAGTGATCTCCTTGCCGGAAGAACTATAGGTGCCGATCTTAACGCGACCTTCTGTAAGGAAATACATTTTGTCAGAATGCTCATCCGGAAGGTAGATATACTCTCCCTTTTTGAAGCGACGATGAAGATGTTTTTCGACATGCCCTGCAGCCTGCTTTTTAGGACAAAGCATATTTGTAACATCGATATTCTCAAGGTACCAAAGGCTTTGGGTTTCACTCATTTGTTCAGGTCTTTATGATTAAGAACATAAATATAGCCAACAGAGTTCGATGAGCCCCCTTGCAACAGGATCAACTGTCTCGGAAATTACCATTCCTGCGGAAAGGAACTCACTGCGTGAGTGTTTGAGGCTCGCAGGCTCGCTGCCTGATATTGTCTCACATAGTTTCATATGGTTTGATGTGAGTATGTGGATAAATTTAGTTTTAATGAAACCCCACAACATCACATAATTTATTAACCATAGCGGATACGGGGAAGGCACAGGGAACTCAGAGCTCTCTATATAACCACTTGAACCATTTGAAACCACTTCTGCCCTACCACATGGTTTATCATTCTTATTCCTCCAAACCACATCAAACTACATGAAACGCGAGTTTGCGAGCATCAAACTACGTACGCAGTGAGTCTGAAACAGCGAGCCTGTGAGCTCCGTTATCGATCTCAGGTCGATCAAATATGTATCGGCCTGTTATCCGTTGCAGCCAATGCTGCTTCTTTCACTGCTTCGGTGAATGTCGGGTGCGCATGGCTCATTCGGGAAATATCCTCGGCAGATGCCCTGAATTCCATGGCTACCACCGCTTCTGCAATGATATCTGCTACCCGGGCTCCGACCATGTGAACGCCCAATACTTCATCTGTTTCTTTATCCGCCAGGATTTTCACCATTCCTTCCACATCGGTACTTGCACGGGCACGACCCAATGCTTTGAATGGGAACTTTCCGGATTTATAGGCCACACCAGCCTCTTTTAGCTCTGCTTCTGTCTTTCCAACTCCCGCTACTTCCGGCCAGGTATAAACCACTCCCGGAATTAGGTTATAATTGATATGCGGCTTCTGTCCGGAAATATATTCTGCAACGTAAGTCCCTTCTTCTTCTGCCTTGTGAGCCAACATCGCTCCTCTGATCACATCACCAATAGCAAATATTCCGGGAACATTGGTCTCCAAATGTTCATTGACCTCAATTCTCCCCTTGTCATCCATGGCTACTCCCACGTTTTCAAGACCAAGATTATCCGTATAAGGTCTGCGGCCAATGGCGACCAGGCAGTAATCAGCATTGATGGAAAAAGTGTCTTCCGAATCCCGCTTCTGAACTCCAACCGTTACGCTCTTTTTATTGACTTTCACGGAAGAGACCATATGCTTGAGGTGAAACTTAAGTCCCTGTTTTTTCAAAGCCCGGAACAATTCCTTGGAGCAGTCCTTATCCATGCCGGGAATAATGGTATCGAGGTATTCGACAACCTCCACCTGTGTGCCTAACCTGGCATAAACGGACCCCAATTCCAGTCCAATAACTCCTCCACCTACAATGACCATACTTTTAGGCACTTCCTGCAAGTTGAGGGCTTCTGTGGAGGTAATCACCCGATTTTTATCGTAATTAAAACTTTCAGGAGTGATAGGCTTTGATCCGGTGGCAATAATGATCTTTTTTGTTTCAATGATCTTCTCTTCCTTCCCTGCTACCTTAATCTTATTGGCCTCGATGATAGTTCCATGACCATGGAAAACCTCGATCTTGTTCTTCTTCATCAGGAAGTTAATCCCCTGTGTTGTTTGGGCAACCACTTCATCCTTTCTTTTGATCATTTGAGGAAGATCCACTTTAAGTCCCTTGACTTCTATGCCATGTAAGGCAAACTTGTCCTTGGCGTTGTGGTAATGCTCTGAGGAATCCAAAAGTGCTTTGGATGGAATGCAACCAACATTGAGGCAGGTTCCACCCAGCGTGTCATATTTTTCAATGAGGGCGGTTTTGAGCCCAAGTTGAGCTGCTCTGATAGCTGCTACATAGCCCCCGGGGCCGGATCCGATTACGGTTAGATCAAAGGTCATTGTTTATTTTAAAGTATGTTTAGAATTTAGTTAGAAGATCTTGAATATAGAACCCTTTTATTCCAATTCAGATGGAAAAATGGATGAAATGGAAACATGGATCTGTGGAAAAAATTCTTTTATTCCAATAATCCAAATATCCAGTTATCCATTCCTTTAGATAAATTATTCATCTCGAATAATCTAACAGTCAAAGATATTCTTACTTCTTATTGTTTTTGTTTTTATTCTGTCTGTTCTTGTTTGGGCCGCGTCTGTTGCGTCCCTGGTTACCTTTACGGTTTTTGTTTTGTGGAGAATCTTTTTGTTGGCCCGGAGGCTTATTGGTCTCCTTCTTTTCACCGCCTTCCGTTTTTTTCTGAGGTGGCTTGTTTCTGTTTTTACCTCCCTGAGAACTACTTCTGTTACGGTCTCTTCTACCTCCCCGGCCTCTCCTGTTTCCACGAGAACGTCTTTTCTTTTTCTCTGCCGGCAGCTCAATTACGCCTGTTACATCATCTTCAAAGTCAACTTCATCCTCTTCACCTACCGGAGACACATAATGCATAGTACTGAGGTCAAGTGGTTTGGTGCCGGTTTTGTTCATTTCGAGAATGTCCTTAACGGTTTCAACCGTAAGTCCGAAAATCCGTCCTCTGCCCTGCCCTTTTTCATTGCGGTAAGCATAATACATCAACTGTTTGAAGATATCTGTTTTTACCAACACGGCGAGACCTCCTTCGGTTTGGATCTTTTCGGCATTTTTTGGAAAATGTGAAAGGGCATCCATGTAGGTATCCAGCTCGTAATTGAGACAACATTTCAGGCGTCCGCATTGTCCGGATAGTTTGGCCTGGTTGATAGCTAAATTCTGATAACGGGCTGCCGCAGTGGAAACGGATTTGAAATTGGTCAGCCAGGTGGAACAACATAATTCCCGGCCACAGGACCCGACACCACCGATACGGGAAGACTCCTGGCGGGCGCCTATTTGTCTCATTTCAATTTTGACCTTGAATTCCCGGGCATAATGACGAATA
>QQUB01000686.1 GCA_008501835.1 Bacteroidota bacterium | reverse complement strand
ACCGAAGAAGAGGTGATCAAAGCAGCGAAGATTGCCCACGCCCATGAGTTTATCCTGCAGACGGAGAACGGATATCAAACCAATATCGGCGATAGAGGAAACAAACTCAGCGGAGGCCAGCGTCAAGGGATCACTATCGCAAGAGCTATTCTTAAAAATCCCGACATTCTTATCCTCGACGAAGCGACTTCTGCCCTGGATTCAGAATCGGAACGACTGGTGCAACAAGCTTTCCTGGAATTGATGAAAAACAGGACTTCTATTGTCATTGCTCACCGCCTCTCCACCATTCAGCATGCGGATGAAATCATAGTCATGAGTCAAGGCAACATCGTGGAAAGAGGAACGCATGATTCTCTTCTAAAACAAGAGGGTGAATATGCCAAATTAGTTAAACTCCAGGCTTTTGGGGATTAACTCAACTTCTACATTCTGCGGTTGGATATTTTGCGGTTCTGCGGTTCTGTCCTGATTGTTACGAGTTACAAGTTGCGAGTTGCGGGTTTAAAACACAGAGAGCACAGAGAAGGCACAGAGGCCTCTGAGGGCTTAGAAAACTTCTACATTTTACATTGGACATTCGTTATTCTACGGTTCTAATTGCTTGGATTTAAAGAATACAAAACTTAACCGCAAAGTTCGCAAGGAATGCGCAAAGTTCGCAAGGTAGAACCATTTCAAATGAAACAATATTTCATATCGAAAAGAAATTAATGAAGATAATTCCCTAATGAATCACATGCACTAGTTGATGGAAAATACTTCTTGCATGCTTTTTTCCTGCAGACATAATAGAGCTGGCTTTCCTTGTTGTAAAGTATTACCCAGCCCCCGGCGTCCAGAGAAAAAGAAAAATTTTCTCCTTCAATAACAACTTCTCCTTCATAACCGCAACTCCAATTATCAAAACACCCATTCCATTCAATAGATGAAACACTATCCAGCAAAGGGAATATGTCAAAAAATTCTTCCATTTCCGGCTTCTCCCACTTTAAACAAAGATCATCCGTTTCATTCTCAACAATTTTATAGGTGATCACCCGGCTTTGTTGATTGATCTGAATATCATTAGTGGTTTTCTTTTGAGAGCAGGCAATCAAAAGGAGCATAAAACTTACATTAACAAGACCCACTGTAGTTTTGATAGACAACCAGCTTTTAAACTTGCGATTTCAACATACTTTATAGCCTCCACATTTTATCTCTGCTAACAGGTACTGCGGACTGCCGACTGAAGACTACCCTACAAAAGCTTCCCCAAATCTTTGCCTGTCAAATCCTTCACATGCCGGGTTATTTTTTCTATGTCCCAGTCCCACCATTTAAGTTCCAGTAACTGGGCGATTTTTTCTTCTGAGAACCGTTTTTTTAATGCTTTTGCAGGATTCCCTCCGACAATGGTGTAAGGCTCGACATCCTTTGCGACCAGAGCATAGGAAGCGACTATTGCGCCATCACCGATTTTTACACCGGGCATTATCGTGGCCTTGTGCCCAATCCAAACATCATTTCCGATAATGGTATCTCCTTTATTTGGGTATGTTTTTCCTTCCATCGCATCGGCCCAATCATGACCAAAAATGGCAAAAGGGTAAGCTGAAATGGCGTCGGTTAAATGATTGGCGCCATTCATGATGAAGGTAACATCAGAAGCGATCATTGAAAATTTTCCAATAATCAGTTTATCACCTACAAAATCGAAATGGTACTTGACGTTTTTTTCAAAATTCTCAACATTTTCAAGATCATCGTAATAGGTATAATCCCCAACTATGATGTTTGGATTCTTGACTATGTTTTTTAGAAAGCATAATTTATCATGATGCTCAAGTGGAAAGATTTTGTTTTTATCAGGAATATTCATTGTTCAAATTTGGTGAAAAGATTAACAGACCGCTAAGTTACAAAACCAACCGTTCACTCAGTTTTTCATGTCTTAAAACATATTAGCCAAAAACCTTAACAGTATCTTTCGTAAATAATCCCTATTTTTGGAACCTGTCTCCCTTGGGAGGCCAACTTCATCAATACCAGGCGTATGCAAAAGAAATTTTACCTCTCGTTGTCAGCTCTGCTTTTGAGCATTTTTTCCTTCGGTCAGATTACCATTGACGAAGATTATTTTCCTGCCATAGGCGACACCTTGTTCACCGCAGTTGACAATATGCCGTCCAATATTGATGTTCAGGCGGATTTTGGTGAACATACCTGGAATTTTGCTTCATTGCAATCGCCTTTTACTCGTCAAAGAGTGGTAAGAGATGCAGAAGAAGGTTCCGCAGCAGATCAATTTCCAGGTGCAGACTTTGTACTTGAGACCAGTGATGGCATTGGTGAAGGTTATTACCAAATCGTTGATGGTCGCTACCAGATGATTGGCTTTGCAGGTGATGATCCTATTGGATTAAACTTCAACCTTGCTGCTATATTCGACCCACCTTATGTCGAACGTACTGCCCCGATGGAGTTGGCAGATCTTGACCAATTTGAGTCAGCTATCCTTTACGCCTTTTCGCCAGACGATCTCCCCGTTAATATTTTTGAGGATCTTCCTATCACTCCGGATTCACTACGAATTCGCGTAGCTATTGATCAAACTTATTTTGTCGACGGATGGGGAACACTGACCATTCCCGGAGGTATTTTTGATGTTTTGCGTCAAAAAAGGACCGAAATCAGGGAAACACGCTTGGATGCTCTGGTTGGCTTTCTCGGGTGGCAGGATGTTACTGATATTGCCCTGGGAGCTATTGGTGATGAAAACATTACAGAGGCGCTTGGGAAAGATACCATCGTGGAATACCATTTTTACAGTAATGAAGCCAAAGAAGCCATCGCTATTGTAGAAATGGATGATACCGGTGAAATCGTGAATGGTGTGGAATACAAATCCCTGGATGTTGTAAACAATGTTCAGCAGGTTTCTGCTTTGAAGCCTGGGGTTTATGCCTTTCCAAACCCTGTGATCGTCAACGCGCGTTTCGAATTTTCCAACTTACCAAAGGATACTTACAACCTCACGATCTACAACATCATCGGAGAACCATTGTGGAACAAAAAATACTACATTGACCGAAGTCATGTTGATAAGGTAGATGTTTCTTTCCTGAGAAAAGGCACCTACTTGTATAGCTTATCCAATTCCGAAGGGCGAACAATCGTCACCAAACGTCTCGTTGTTATCAGGCCTTAAAAAGGTTTTTGATAAAACATGACCTGAGCTAACTCCAGCAAACCTGACGGCACCTTAGAGTGCTTCTCAAGGATAGTTGATGCAAAACGAAAACCATTGGTACATAATCGTAAATCCCGCAGCGGGCAATGGCGAGGCAAAGCGCCTTTGGCCAGGCATTAAATCCATTCTTACCGAAGCTTTTCCGTACGCCAGTATAGTTTATTCCCAATACAGAGATCACGCACTAGAACTCGTAGCTGAAGCTGTCGAAGCAGGTTTTCGTAAAATAATGGCAGTTGGTGGTGATGGAACTAATCACGAAGTCGCCAACGGAATTTTAATGCAAAATACAGTTCCTTCAACAGAGATTACCTATGTCCTGTTTCCTGTCGGTACAGGAAATGACTGGATCAAGACCCACGGCATTCCAAAAGACACCAACCAATGGTTAAAAATGGTCCATGCAGGAAAAACATTCCAACAGGACGTCGGGTTATTGGAATATCATCAATCCGGTGTTTCAAACCTCAGATATTTCGTCAACGTATCCGGTCTGGCCT
>QQUB01000469.1 GCA_008501835.1 Bacteroidota bacterium | reverse complement strand
GATTTCATTAATGGTTCCTTCCTGGTAAAAACTGCCATTGTAAAAAACTTCTCCTCCGGGACAGGTGGTCATGGTAAGGTTTTCACCGGTATTTGGACTATAGTCCCGATAAAAGATATTCGGTAAACCGAAACGGCAATTCCGGCTCATATTGTCCGGGTCCAGAAAAATGGCATCTGCAGTGATGGCAGGTGAAAAACCATCCGGATCATAAATTACGCTTATGTACTCCCGATGCCTTACGGAAATGTAAATATTCTCATCCGGACCAAGCTGGAGGGCTCTGACTGTTTCTGAACTGCCCCAGGCGAAGGGATCATCGATGGGGACATTCATCAGGGCCCCGGAATTCAGTGTATACCGTGAGACTATGTCTTCGCCGCCGATGTACAGATAATTCCCGCTAGGCGAGAATTCAATGCCATAGATCAATGGATCATTAGGGGTGATTTCAATTTCGTTGGAAACGGTTCCGTTTATGTTGTCAAAATTATAGAGATCAATGGTGCCGTTAGCCCTGTTGACGAGGGCGAGTTTTTGCCCGTCTGTGGATATCTTCATATACCCAACTGCATTATTATTGCTTGTTCCTCCAGAATGCACATTGCCAATATCTGTGACAACGGGTACGGGGTCGATTCCACTGCCGGTGACTTCATAAACCAAAAAACGGTTGTTATTCCAACCGTGGGCAATGACCCAATAACCACTACAGTCTGGTTTTAAAACACCGGTCAGCTTTTCCGTAACCGGAGTGGCTAAAAGAATATTTAATTCTCCGTTTACCACATCTCCCTGAGGTGCACCAGGACTTCCATTTCCGGGAAGGGACATGTCGATAGTTGTATAAGCCAGACCATTGCCCCCACCTAGTTCATCTGTTGTGAAAATGTAGTAGATGTTGTCATTATTGATATTTGGAATGATGATCGAAGATTGTGTTGAAGAAAAGTGGCCATTTAGAGAACCGTTTGCTCCTGGCATAGGCAAGTGATTTTTATCCCAGACAGTAATGCCGTCAGTATAAAACAGAAGTTCGCCGTTGTCATCAGAAATAGTGGCAACACCTTCTTGAGTGTCGAGTTGTCCATTAGTAAGTGTAGATGGAGGTATGGTGTTAAAATCAAGGCCTGCACGATCCCCAAAATACCAATGGTTGGAAGTATTCAGGATCTCTTGTCCTTGAAGCTGAAAGGCGAGTTGACAAAAAAGCAGAATCCTCAAAAGTGTTTTCATAAAAATAGCTTTTAAACCTTGTGATCTAAACACTATTTGGTGATTGTTGGGGCGGAGGAAGTAAAGATATGAATCTTTTAGGATAAGGTGAATTGTTAAAAAAATTACCATTACGTTAAATCCTTTTTAAAACCCGGATAGATTGAAATTTACTGCCAGATAAATCGTCTTATTAGTCCAACCAGTCAAAATTTTGACACTTGAGGTGAATGGGTTATGGAGGATACAAGAAACTTTCACAAAACGGATCTTACCAGCAATAGGCAAACTGCAATCAGCAGCTAAGTTTTTTTAACCAAACCGTCATTTATGTACTGACAACATACTATAAAATCATTTATCATGTGCAATCGGATAGTTTTAAGTACAGTTGTATTCATGCTGTTTATCGGCAGTATTTTCGCCAAGGGGCCAAATCAGGCTCACCTGGATTACATTTTTAAGTATAAGGACCTTGCCATAAGGGAAATGGAGAGGGCCTCCATTCCGGCCAGTATCACCCTGGCCCAGGGTATTTTGGAATCAGGCGCCGGAACAAGCTGGCTGGCGGTGGAAGGTAATAATCACTTTGGTATTAAATGTGGCTCTGACTGGTTTGGGGCTACTATTTATAAAAAGGATGATGACCGGAATGCTTTTGGTGAAATTGTCTTGAGTTGTTTCCGTAAATATGATTCAGTTGAGGAAAGTTATGTGGCTCATTCCGATTTTCTCCACCATCCAAATAAGCCCTGGTATAAACCGCTTTTTGAACTGGATATCACAGATTACAAAGGGTGGGCACAAGGATTGTTGGATGCAGGATATGCAACCAATCCGAAATACCCGGAGTTGCTGATCGGTTTGATCGAGCGATATGAACTCTTTAAATATGATGGAGCTGTTTCCGGAAAACCAGTATTGACTCCGGAACGTGAAGAAGAAATTGTATTATACACCAACCGTGTCCCTTATACTATTGCTAAAGCAGGAGAAAGATTAGGAACTGTAGCATTCAGAACTGGTATCTCTGCTCGTCAGTTGGTAAAATACAATGATGGCCTGGAGGATGGCAATCAGATATTGGAAGCCGGACAGATTATCTATCTCAAGCATAAAAAA
This sequence comes from Bacteroidota bacterium, assembly GCA_008501835.1. Lineage (GTDB taxonomy): Bacteria > Bacteroidota > Bacteroidia > Chitinophagales > Saprospiraceae > BCD1. The sequence continues at coordinate 1,404 of QQUB01000469.1, read as the reverse complement.
TGGAACAATATGGATACCGAAAGTGAGTATCATATTGTTTTGCATGGAGAGACGATGGTTGATATTTCCCAGATGTACGCGGTCAGTTTGTTCTGGTTGAATTTTAAAAACAGGCTGAAAGAGGGACAACAGCCCGCTGTCGGGGAGAAAATTAAACTGCGTGGCAACAGAGTGGCTGAAGCACCAATACTTGCAAACAAAAAGGACATAGCAGGTCTGGAAGCAGATAACCCTGATGAAGATCTTATTGACTGGGAAATTGCACCTGCAGTCAATCCGATTAAACCGGAAGTGGTGCCATTGCCGGTCAGGAATATGGATCCTGAAGAGCCTGTTGCACAGCCATTACCATATGTGATTTATGTGGTCAAAAAGGGAGATACACTCTGGCGGATCAGTCAGAAATACAATATTACTGTGGAGGAACTCAAACGAATGAATAACCTGACCGGCAATATTATCAGTATCGGCCAGGAATTAAAGATAGATCAATAAGTTGAAATACGCAGGTCTCCAGAGGATAGTCCTCGGAGGCCTGTTGCTGTTTTAACAGGGAAATGATCCTTAAAAGACTGTGTTTTTTAGGCATTCTGAAAAAAAATCGAAAAAAATTAAAGGCAACTATTGCACATTTATGAGTAATAGTATACATTTGCACTCGCATTTTTACAGAAAGATGCTATAAACAAATAATTGCCTCTTTAGCTCAGCTGGTTAGAGCGCCGGACTGTTAATCCGTAGGTCCTAGGTTCAAGTCCTAGAAGGGGCGCAAGAAAGCTCGTAAGTCAATGACTTACGGGCTTTTTTATTTTCAGTATCCATCTCAGGTTCCATTTTGGCATTTTCCTCTTCCTGCAAGCATTTTCAACAGTTTTAGACCAATATTTTACCATTCAGAACATATTTCCTACCATTCAGAACATTGTTTAGAAAAAAATATAGTTTTTTTTTAAATTTATAGTGAACGGAATAGCAATCCAAAGTTTATCTCCCTCCCCTGTTCAATAGCTAAATATTCTGTTGAATATTCTGCAAAGTAAAGCTTACGCTTTTCTGAAAAAATCGAACGTCCTGTTTTTATAACTAACTAATTTTCTAACTAAACACCAATTGACATGAAGAATTTTAATTCGCATGTTGCTAAGCTATTTGGTTTAGCAAAACCTCTAAAACTATTTTTTTTCCTCTTAATTTTTATGGCAGCCTATACAACATCAAGCGCACACGGAGTGCAAACTGCCTGGTGCTGGGCGCCTGACGGAGAACATGTCCGCGTTTACATTGAACACTGGCATGGCCCGGGCCAGGATGTTGATTGTGGTGCAGGAGCAACCATAAATGTAAGTGTTGCAATAAATGGTGAAGCGCCAATTACCTATAATAATATTCCATTTAATGAGAATA
>QQUB01000841.1 GCA_008501835.1 Bacteroidota bacterium | reverse complement strand
TCAATATCAGGATCCTTGGTATCAATCGTGAACCAATTTACTTCTGACATAGCAATATCCACGTTATCGGTGGTATAGAACCATCCTCTCCAGAACCAATCAAGATCCACAGCTGAAGCATCTTCCATGGTACGGAAGAAATCTGCCGGGCTTGGATGTTTGAATTTCCAACGGGTACAGTACTCCTTAAACGCCTTATCGAAAAGTTCCGGTTCCATGATGGTTTCTCTCAAAATGAATAATGCAGTAGCCGGTTTGCTGTATGCATTGGATCCGAAATTGAGAATGGATTCGGAGTTCGTCATGATGGGAGATAATTTCTCCTTTTCCATTTTCATGTAATTGACGATCTTGGAGGGATGTCCTGAACGGGTTGGAAAAGTGGTTTCCCATTCCAGTTGGGCCAGGTTTTGCACAAAACTGTTCAAACCTTCATCCATCCAGGTCCATTGCCGCTCATCAGAATTGACGATCATCGGGAAATAGTTATGTCCTACCTCGTGGCAAATAACGCCCAGCATTCCGTATTTGGTCCGCTTGGAATATGTACCATCCGCTTCCGGACGTCCCCCATTAAAACAGATCATAGGGTATTCCATACCAATCCATTTGGAATGAATGGACCATGCTACGGGATATGGATAATCAAAGGTATATTTGGAATAACTCACCAACGTATGAGCGACCATTCTTGTCGAATATTTTTCCCACAAAGGATTGCCTTCCTTTGGATAAGCAGACATCGCCAATACCGTTCGATCACCAAATTTCACAGCCATTGCATCCCAAATGAACTTCCTGCTGCTGGCAAATGCAAAATCACGTACATTCTCAGCTTTGTACACCCACGTTTTTTTATCGGTTGAGCGACTGCTTTCATTGGCTATGGCTTCCTCCTCAGTTATGATCAAAACAGGTTTCTCAGTACTCTTCCTGGCTTCATCCAGGCGTTTGCGCTGTGCGGAGGTGAGCACCTGTTTTTCATTCTGTAATTCTCCCGTTGCAGCAACAACATGATCAGCGGGTACCGTAATATGTACCTCATAATCTCCAAAAGTAAGGGTGAATTCTCCTCTTCCTAAAAACTGTTTATTCTGCCAGCCTTCGTCATCGCTGTACACGGCCATTCTCGGGAAAAACTGGGCAATGGTATAAAGGTTATTTCCGTCTTCTTCAAATGGCTCATAACCAGAACGACCTCCCCAATCCATCCTGCTCTGTACATTATACCACCATTTGATCTTAAAACTTACAGACTCCCCTTTGGCAAGAGGTTCGGGCAAATCGATTCTCATCATTGTTTTATTGACGAGGTATTCCATCGGCTTGTCGTTTGCGTCCCTGACATATTCGATATTAAAGCCCCCATCAAAGCGACTATGTAGCCTTTTCAATTGCCGGAAAGACATTTTACCATCGATCTCATTGCTTTTGATCTTATGAGTATCAGAATCCTTTGAGCGCATGTTTTGGTCTAATTGCAACCAAAGGTAATTGAGCGGGTCCGGAGAATTGTTGTAATAGGTAATAACTTCATCCCCGTAAACACGCTGATTTTCATCATCCAGTTCAATGTGCATAACATAATCAGCCTTTTGCTGATAATACTCATGCCCCGGAGCTCCTGAAGCAGTTCGGAAACTATTAGGCGTTGGGAATTCCTGGTAGAGTTGCCTGAATTTGCTCTTATTGGTATTTTCAATCTGTGCTGTCAGCAGTAATGGAAACACCAATACCATCAATAATGAAAGGGTAATTTTGTTTTTCATGACCAGTCGAGTTTAAATGATTATTCGTTAAAATTCACATTGATTAAATCCAGGGGATTTAAATTGCATCAATGGAAAAAAGTCCAATATTTTCTTTTGGGAAGGGCCGGAATTAAGAATGATTTGCAAAGTTAGCAAATAAAATAAAAAACAGCGTGTTCTTGAAATTGTTGAAAGTCGGAAGACAAATATTTTGACAGGCAATATTATCTGCCTGTCCATCATTTGGTGTTCCAAATTCGGGATATTAAGCTCCTTTTTCGGATCTGCCCTGTTTTCTAACCCCTGGGCCCCAGACGGGGCCTAATCCCGGTAACAGCCAAGGCTGGGACCGGATGCGTGCCAGAGGTACGCAATAACGCTACAGATCAGAAAAATTAACAGGAGATCTTGTACATCCACTAACACAATACTTTTCCGATCCTGAGGGTAGAAAAGGTAAGATTACCCCCTGCAGGATACTTTTCCTCTCATCCGAAGAGATTGCGTACCTACAGCACGCTCTGGTTTTCGGCATGCCTGGCCGTTACCGAGATTGGACCCCAATGGGGCCAGAGGAACAAATAGCAGGAAACTATCCTTGCTCCAGAGGAAAAAGTACCCGGTCACCCCTGGCCCCGGAGGGGCCTAATCCCGGTAACAGCCAAGGCTGGGACCGGATGCGTGCCAGAGGTATGCAATAACGCTACAGGTCAGAAAAATTAACAGGGGGACTTGTGCTAGGAATTCAAAAATGATCTCATGGCTAAATAAACACCATTAGACCATCCAAAACCATCCTGAACAGGGTACTCTCCACCCCCGGCTTCCAGGTCTGCATCGACAACGTTATATTTCTCCATCATTTTACCGGTTTGTTTAAAAACCCGCTCATTCAGGCGTGTCCAACGGGTTGCAATTTCTTTTGCCAGGTCATTAAAACCATAATTCGAAAGTCCCTTTACCGCCACCCATTGCAGTGGCGCCCACCCGTTTGGAGCATCCCATTGTTGGCCATTTTTCACCAGAGTTGTTTGTACGCCTCCGGGCATAAGAAATTCGGATTCGATGGTTTTGGCTACCAAAGCAGCCTTCCCAGGCTCAGCGATATTTAAAAATAGCGGGAATAACATCGCGAGGGTTTTCTTTGAGGACAATTCATTTTCTTCAACCAGACGATCAAAATATCCACCCTTGTTTTCATCGAAAAACAACGAATTCAACAGCTGCTTTCGCCGATCCGCTTTTTGTGCAAAAGACACCTCAAGTTCCTCGTTACCAGAAATCTTATAGGCGCGACTCAATAGCATTTCGGCAAAATGAAGCAGGCAATTCAGGTCAACCGGAACAATGTTGGTAGCCCGAATAGTTGCCAAGTCCATTTCATCTTCCAGCCAACGGGAACTAAAGTCCCAACCTGACTCACAGGCTGCGCGAAGATCACGAGCCATTTCCGGAGAGAACCCCTCCATTTCCATATCCTCGATATAAGATTCCTGACGAGGGCCGGTACTTTCATCCCAATACCGGGAAAAACCAAAACCTTCCAGATCAACCACTCTTTCCGGATTGATCTTTGTCCAAAAATCATACTCTTTTTGGAGTTGCGGCAACAATTTTACCAGTACATCTTCACCTTGCACACTGGCCAGCAGATCTACCATCATAGCAAAAAAGGGCGGTTGTGAACGGGAACTGAAATAATTGCGGTTACCATTTGGGATGAACCCAACTTCATCCACCAGAAAAGCAAAATTCATCACCATATTTTCAACCATATCGACAAGTCCGTCTTCCACCAAACCCAACATGGTAAAATAACTATCCCAGTAATAGATCTCCCGGAACCTGCCTCCCGGAACAATGTAGGGATTAGGAAGGGGAATCTTGCTGCCGGGATTTTCCGCATCATCCGCCGGGCGAGTCAGGTGTGGCCACAAGCTCTTGATGTGATCGGCTAAGTCAAGGTCGGTATTACTTTTAAACTCCGTTGAGGACT
>QQUB01000895.1 GCA_008501835.1 Bacteroidota bacterium | reverse complement strand
TACCGGGGCATCGAGATAATCAAATGCAAATTTCTGCAACTGGTATGCTACTTCTGAAGAAACTCCGGCAAAAGGCCAGGATTCATCAATTACCACCAGTCTGTTGGTTTTTTTAACAGACTCCACCATGGTTTCGTGATCCAATGGGCGGATCGTTCTCAAATCAATCACTTCCGCTGAAATCCCATCTTTGGCCAGTTCCTCTGCAGCATCAAGTGTTGGCAGCATCATTTTATTGTAGGAAACAAGGGTAACATCAGTACCTTCACGGCGAACGGCAGCTTTGCCAATCGGTACGAGGTATTCTCCCTCGGGAACTTCACCTTTAAATCCATAGAGCTGTTCTGACTCCATGAAACAAACGGGATCTTCATCCCTGATCGCAGATTTCAGCAATCCTTTTGCATCTGCAGGATCAATACAGGAAATCACCTTAAGCCCGGGAACATTGGCCATCCAGCTTTCAAAAGTCTGGGAGTGTTGTTGTGCCAACTGACCAGCTGACCCTGAAGGACCGCGGAATACAACAGGACAACCGAACTCACCTGCGGACTGAGAGAGTGTTTTTGCAGCGTTATTCACGATTTGATCAAAAGCCAGAACCGCAAAGTTCCAGGTCATGAATTCCACAATTGGTCTTAGACCATTCATGGCCGCTCCTACACCGATGGCCGCAAAGCCCAGCTCGGTAATAGGCGTATCAATAACCCGCTTTGGCCCAAACTCATCCAGCATCCCTTTACTTACTTTGTAAGCACCATTATAAGCGGCTACTTCCTCCCCCATCAAAAACACATTTTCATCTCTTCTCATTTCCTCCGACATGGCCTCTCTTAAGGCATCACGTAATGCTAAAATATTACTCATAATTATTTTTGGTTTTGCAGCGAGCAAAATTAGAAAAAATTCCCGCTAAATGACAAAATTGTTCCCATCCGTTTAATCATTTTTTCATAAATCCCTTAATATCAATAAGATTGATTACTTTTGCATCGCTTTTGAAACCGGAGATTCAAATAAGTCGCTTGTGAAACAATTTTTATGTTAAAAGTGTATAATATCCAATAATCTCAATCGTTAAGGTTCAGAGTATATAACATACAAGCATTTTTTAAAACTAAATCATAAACAAATGAATAAGCGAATTGTAAATCAACTTGTTATCGTAATGACATTCCTCGCTGTCGCTACTATTTTCTCCTCATGCAACAGAGGTGTGGGATGTCCTAATAACTTCTCAAACAACATTACCGTGGTAGATGTTGCAAAAACTGTATCAACTATTGTTTTAAAGTAACAAAATGATAGACTGGATAATACTTAAGGATATCAAGGAATTGAATACTATCAGGGAAAGCTCTTCCGATAACCCCTGTATTATTTTCAAACACAGTACCCGATGTCCGATTAGTTCCATTGCGAAAGCGCGTCTTGAGAAGAACTGGCGCTTTAATGGCAATATCAAAGCTTATTTCCTTGATTTGATAGCCAAACGCGATATATCCAACGAAATAGCGGAAATATTCCAGGTCGAACATGCTTCTCCTCAGCTTTTGCTGATTCAGGATGGTGATTGCACCTGGAATACTTCCCACCTGGATATTTCCGCAGAAAAACTGAAGTCTGAAATCCAATAGGACTTTTCTGAAAAAACCTACACGTCATGTCCCAAAAGCAGGACGACATCAAGATCGTAACTACTCAGGATGGTTCCCATTCTTTGTTTTCACAACAATTTGGGGAACAATACCACTCTAAATACGGAGCTATTCTCGAATCCCGTCATGTTTTCATTGAAGCAGGCCTTTTTTATAAATTCAGCTCCAGCGATGAAGTTAATGTCCTCGAAATTGGGTTTGGAAGTGGTTTGAATGCCTTTCTCTCCTACCTCGAATCTGTCAATCGTCCAAAAAAAATATACTACGAGACCATGGAAGCCTTTCCGGTTTCTGAACCCGATGCGCTTAAGCTGAATTATCCGGAACAATTGATGGCAGAAGATCATGCATCTATTTTTCAGCAAATGCACCGATTACCCTGGGACGCCGTTCATCAACTATCACCCAACTTTCATTTTAAAAAGGTTCTAAAAAAATTTGAGGAGCTGAAGGAAAGTGCCAGGTTTGATGTGGTTTATTTTGATGCTTTTGCACCTGGCACCCAGCCAGAACTATGGGAAAACTCAATGTTATCCCTTGTATACGAAGCGATGCGTCCCAAAGGAGTGCTGGTAACCTATTCTGCAAAAGGTAGTGTAAAAAGAAATTTAAAGTCCCTGGGCTTCCAGGTTGAGAATATTCCGGGACCTCCGGGAAAAAGAGAAATGATCAGGGCGATCAAGTAGAATTAATATTCGGTATCTTTTATTTTTTCTTAAATAATTTCCACAACTTATCCATATTGACTTCAGGTTCAGGTACAGGTACATTTGTCTGAAGCACATTTTGTTTGCCGTCATCCCCATATAATTCCCGGGAAGCAATATTATAAGCCAGGGCAGCCTGCTCTGCGGTATCAAACATACCAATATGAACTGATTTCCTGTTGATGGATATCACAGCTCTGTAACGTTTGCCTTCCTGATAAACTCCAGTATATCCGGCCTTGCTGCTGGATTTTCGCTGACGGCTTGCGACAGCTCTTGTTCTATAGGTAATATTTTCAAGACGGCAATCCAATTTATTTCCGTTTTTAGCCCCAACCAGGTTCTTTTTACCTTTTTTGGTATCCACTAAAAACTTTTCTGCAATTAATTTGTGAAGGTATATGGTTTCGGTTTTAAAACCGCCTGTAGCCTTTTTCCAGGTTTTCTGGAAAACTGCGCAGCCACTGGAGTGCTTCCTAAGATTATTGATAAAATCAACTTTTACCAAATACGGGTCTGTAGTCAGGTACTCATATACTTGCGAATCGAGCAATACCTCGTCGTCCGCATTTTTGAGTTTTACTTTATATAACACGTCCTATAAATTTTCATTAGCGTTAATAAAATGAAGGTGTTTAGAATCAGATCATTTTGGGAAGCATTCCTTTGGAGAAACCGGGGAAAATGAACGCAAACAGAGAAAACGCATCATATAGAAAAGCTCATGGGAAAGCGATGCTTTTGTTTTGACAATATTAATAAAAATTTGTTACAACTCAAATGTTGGGCAATAAAAAAAGTTGTTATTCCAATGAATCGTGTAATTTTGCAGCCAATTCGACTTTTGTAAAATTATTTTTGCCGGGCAATAAAAAAGTCTGTTACCTTGTATACTGATGAACTTTTTATTCAAAGAACCTGTGATCTGGCCAGGTTAGGAGGGGCTAAAGTTAGTCCTAACCCTATGGTAGGTGCAGTTATTGTAGCTGACAACAAAATTATTGGTGAGGGTTACCACCAGGCTTATGGCACACCGCATGCAGAGGTAAATGCTGTGAAAAATGTAAAACCACAGAATGAGCATTTACTGAAAAAAAGTAAAATATATGTTTCTCTTGAACCTTGTTGCATTCAAGGGAAAACACCACCTTGTACCGACCTGATTCTCGATCAGGAAATACCTGAAGTCGTCATTTCAGCCCTCGATCGCAGCCCTGATGTCAATGGAAAAAGTATAGAAATTTTAAAGGCAAAAGGCGTTGGTGTGAGACAAAAGGTTTTACCGCAACTGGGTAAACAACTAAGTCAGCCACGAACGACCTTCGTCACTCAGTTTCGGCCGTATATCATCCTGAAATTCGCTCAAAGCAAGGATGGATTTATGGCTTCCAGTGACCAAAAACA
>QQUB01000581.1 GCA_008501835.1 Bacteroidota bacterium | reverse complement strand
AAAACAAATGGATCAGTTTGGAAACAGGCACGTTGATAATCCTTGGATTGAGCTCCTTGCTTTGGTTTGGAAATTTCAAAGCTGCTCCATCAAATCCAGAAGCTCCATCTATAGTGAACGCTCCTGAAATGGGCCTTCACGAGGCAGTTGTTCGTGGCGACCTGAACATTATTCAACAACATATTGATGCCAACTCAGACTTGAATATTGCAGAACCTACCGGTGGATCAAGTCCTCTGATCTCAGCGGCTACTTTTGGTCAAACGGACGCAGCACAGAAACTGATCGAAGCAGGTGCTGATGTGAATTTCCAGAATAAGGAAGGGTCAACTCCTTTGATCACCGCAGCCTTTTTCTGTCAGGAAGAAATCGTCCATATGCTTTTGGAAAACGGGGCTGATCCGAACTTGAAAAACCTAGCAGGATCAACCGCCCTGAATGCTGTAAGTAGTGATTTTTCAGAAGTGAAAGGTATCTATGAATATTTTGCTAAGACGTACGAGCCTATGGGCATGAAACTGGATTTGGTTGAAATTGAAAGGATACGTCCTGTGATTGCGGATATATTGAGAGTCCATTCAAAAGATTAGCATATCATATTACGTACCTACGGCACTGGGTCGACCATGTTAGCCAGGTGTAACCTATAGTGCGTCCCGATGGGACTTGGATCATTTGCCAAATCCAACAAATCGCTCAGCGACATCACATTGGCAACCCCTCAGGCGAAAACCTCTAAGTGCCGTAGGTACGAAAAATATTACCACTCTACCATCCGCTGCTCATTATCCCCGGCCTTCAGGGTTATGGTAAATGACTTCTTCGGATCTCCTTCAATTTTAATACCCTTAACCGTAACTTTATATTCCCCCGGACTCAAAATGAATTTCTTGGGATTGGAAGAAGCACTGGTATAAGTGCGACCAGCCGCTACAGACTGGCCTGACTGAACAGATACAATATTAACTGATGCATCAGACAATGCCCCATTATATAAAGCTCCTACAGACAACTCCGCACTTTGAAAATCATGAGTGAGTCTGGTCGTTTTATTAGGGTTGATATGAATCCTGCCCATGATGGCTTTGGAAGTTGCTCCTTTTATTTTCGTTGACTGAATAATCACATCATAAACTCCGGGAGCGAGTTCCTTTTTGATCGGATTACTGCTTGGGGAGACATAGGTTCTTCCTGATGTCGCTATTTTAGTTTCACCGTACTTACGGATTCTTACCGTTGCATCATGCAAAGCTCCCAGGTTGGTAACTTCAACTGTAACATGTCCGGATGAAAAATCAAAGATCTGTTCGTTGACATCGGATTCCGTTACGACGATTTGCTCTTTTCGAATCGCTGGGATACCTCGTTGTCCAACAACACTTACTTCCACATCATAAGTACCCGCCGGCAAATTGATCAGGGCAGGATTTGTTTCGGGTCGGTTGTAACTTCTGATCCCTGTAATATCATCATCTGTGCCTGGTTTCAACACCTCAATGGCCCCGTCAATCAACTCTCCGTTTCTTCTGACCAGAACGGATAATCGTCCTTTAGGCACATCTACCGTTACTTCAGTTGTTTCCTCCAGAGCATCCGCTAATTGATCTTTGTCAGAGGCATCGATATAAAAGCCATCACCCTCCCGGGCAGCACATTCCAAAGGTGCACGATCCGCATCTCCAAGGTCAAACCCTACAACGTGCATCACAAAATCTATTCCCGCTTCCTTAGCCTCTTTGACCACATCACAAAGAATGCCTTCACAGGTTTCTATACCATCGGTAATGAGAATAATGGTAGCCGATTGTCCATCAGCTTTTAGTTTATCAATTACAAATTTGGCAGACTGGGCAAGGGGTGTTTTCCCAAGCGGATTTAGGGCTTTCATTTCTTTTTGAAAAGCTGCCTTATCTAGATTGCTCATTGGCAACAATTCTTCGATATCCCCGCAATCGCCTTTCTTACGGTGACCATAAGCGACCAGTCCGACAGGCTGATTATCTGACATTCCGGATGTGAGGTCTCCAAGTACTTCCCGGGCCAGAGTGATCTTGTGATCATCGCCAATTTTCTGCCACATGGACCCACTGGCATCCGTGATAAAAATGATTGGTTTAGGAGCGTCATCCTGTGCAAATACGAAACAGGCAGACAACAACAAGGTCAGAGTAAGTATTAAGTTTTTCATGGTGGTTATATTTAAATGAGTGAATGGTTTTTTATTTCAGACTGCCTAATAATTTAACGTCTGATTCATCACATAACATTGTTTTATTTCACGCTGATTTTCGCAGAAAACATAATTGCTTCGAAATTTAATTTCTGCGTTCACTTGCGTTATCTGCGCGATACCTTATTATGAAATAGCATCAGTCAAACAACTCCAGGAATTCATCCTCCGTCAAAACCTGCACCGTACCCAAAGCCTGAGCTTTTTTGAGTTTGGATCCTGCCTTTTCCCCAACAACCAGAATCGACAATTTTGAACTCACTGCACTAATATTTCTGGCTCCTGCAGCCTCTGCTTTCATTTGTGCTTCTTTACGACTCATCCTATGTAGTTTGCCCGTAAAAAGAATGGTCTTACCAGCCAGAGGCGCATCATCGGAAACCTCAACAGGTTTATCATCTTCGGTTTGTTTCAGGTTCACACCGAAAGACTCCATTCGCTTCAGCATTTCCACATTCCGTTCAATGGCAAAGAACTCCATTACATTTTGAGCTACCTTTGGGCCAACGTCTTTTATATGCGTAAAATCCTCTTCTGTCCAGTTGCACAAATCGAGTACATGGTCAATCTCCTGGGCAAGCAGTTTTGATACTTTCTTACCTAAATGGTGAATTGCCAGACTGTGCAATACCCGGTAAATCGGACTTTGCTTGGCTTTTCCGATGGCTTCTTCCAGGTTGTCGGCAGACTTTTGTCCAAAGCCTTCCAATTGGCCGATCTTTTCGTAATCGAGATTGTAAACATCAGCCATATCCGATATCCAGCCCAGCTCAAAAAATCGCTCCACTATGGACTTACCCATGCCATCGATATTCATGGCCGGTTTGGAAACATGAAAGATAATCCGTTGTAAATCCTGTGATCCGCATACACAGTTCGGGCAACGCCAGGCAGCTTCCCCTTCTGTTCTAACCAGTTTTACCGGCGTATCGGTATCGTTGACAGGGCAGAATTCCGGGAACTTGATTTTATCTTCGCTACCATCTCTTAATTCCGGCAATGCTTTTACGATATAAGGAATCACATCTCCCGCCCGCTCAATCAAAACGGTATCATTAAAATGCAGGTCTTTTTCTTCGATGAAATCTGCATTATGAAGAGAAATCGAAGAGATGGTTACTCCTGCCAAAGGGACAGGCGCCACTTTGGCAACTGGTGTAATGGAACCGATTTTCCCTACCTGGTATTCTACATTTTCAAGTTTGGTTGTAGCTTGTTTGGCTTTGAATTTAAAAGCAATGGCCCAACGCGGATGATGGCTCGTATACCCGGCACGCTCCTGAAGCTCACGACTGTTCACTTTAACGACCATTCCATCGATTTCATATTCATACGCATCACGTTTTTCTTCCCACTTCAGGCAAAAATCAATGGCCTCCTGAATGTTTTTACAGACGGCTCTTTCCTGAACAGGGACTTTAAACCCTATTCCTGATAAGAACTCAAGGCTGTCATCGTGGGTGGTAAAATGTTCCAGACCGTCTTTTCCTTCATCATCTTCCGCATAGCCAAGGGTATAAATAAAAGCCTCCAGGTTTCGTTTCGCCA
>QQUB01000087.1 GCA_008501835.1 Bacteroidota bacterium | reverse complement strand
GTTATCTGTCGATTTTTTTTTTTCTTTCAGGTCAAAAATACTTCTGGCATCTATCCAATAGACTTCTCCTTTTGCCACACCCTTCCATCCACTGCCAGGAGGATCACTATACCGTCTTGAAAAGAAAAAATATCTTTCATCCGGCGACATATAGGGACAATAATACGTCCATCCAGTGTCTAAGGGTTGAGGAAATTTAATGTAAGATGGCGGTTGCCATTCGTCATTTTTTTTAATTGAGATAAAAAAACCCTTTTCTTCGGAAGAGGTACTTGAGGTAATCAAATAGCTTTCATCCGGGGAAACATAGGTGCTTCGGGCATTGTCTGCTGAGTTCACATTAGAACCGATATTTTCAGGAGTATCAAATTTTCCATTTCCCAGATATTGGGCCCTGTAAATATCCCGTTTCCCAAAGCCTCCTGGCCGGTCAGACTCAAAATACAGGCTTCCATCGGCAACAACAACAGGGTATGATTCTGCATATTCTTCAGTTGAAATAGGGTATTCAACTTTTGAAGCAATTTGCCATTGGCCACCAATTTTTTGACTTTTATAAATGTCTGGAGGAGAATTATTAGAATAATCTTCAGGACCGATACCAAGAAAATACATTGTTTTGCCATCTGAAGTAATTGAAGGATCAATAGCCACGGATTTGGTATCCACATCAGCAAACATTTGAATAGGCTCTGGTGAAGTCCAAATCCCTTCTATTAATTCAGCGTGATGTATTACAAAACTTCCTTCAATAATCCGGGTAAAAAACAGCTCTGTATAAGCAGCGTTAAACACTGCATTAATTTCTATTTCCTGAGTATTTACAATGGAAGGTGCAAATAATTCAGGGCTTGCCTTGGGAAGGTTCTGATCCAGATAGTCCCTTTTGGAGTTAACAGACTGGCAGTTTTGCAAAGCAAAAGTAAATCCAAAGATCAATAAGAAATAATATATCCTGTTCATATTCCCGGTATTGGGTCTCTGCGAGATTGTTAAATTCTAAAAGTACCCCAAATAATTTTAATCACGATGTGTTGAGGGTGTTCCTTTGATTGGCTAGTGGGATTCGCGCGCTGAAGGTACGCTATATGATTTCATTGTATTAAAGATTACTTCTTACCATTAGTCGAAGATTTCAGCTTCGACTTTTTATGCTCACCCTCTTCCCAATATTGGATCTCTACGAAACTAAGTAGTCTTGGATAAATCAATCCAAACGATTCTCATCAAAATAGACCACTTCTTTAAACACCTCTCCTTGTTTTATCTTCGACTTTATCTCTGCAACCTTCCTACCCTCTTTATTCCAGTATAGCCAATCACCGACCATGATACCTTTAAAAATCTTTTTCAACGGTAATTTGGAGGCAACGTCAGGATCAATTTCTGTTACTCCGCTATAGCGCAAAGCATCAAGATCTTCCAAGAACATTCCCTCTGCTTTTTTCACTCCATTTGGATACCAAAAGGTCCACTTCCCTATTTCCCGATTACTTAACATCTCTCCCTCTTGTTCTATTTGGCCATTTTCAAAATAACTGCGATAAAGCAATTTGTTACTTAAGGTGTCCACCCGATGAAACTCAATTTTCAACCCACTGGGAAAATAATATTCAACATACCTGCTCAGACTGCCATCATCATTGTAAATACTTTCATATTTTGATCTGCCAATTTCGTCCAAAAACTCTTCCCGTTCAAGCCCTCCCGCCTCATTATAATACTGCCATTGGCCAGCTTTTTTCCCATGAGAATAATTTCCTTTCGAAAATATTTGTCCTTCCCTGGAATATGTGATCCAAAGGCCTGATTTCATACCTAGCCCATCATATTCTGCCTGGGTTTTAATATTTCCATTTTCATAAAAAAACTTTGCTTTTTCAAAGGGCTTTCCCTCTCGATAGTATATTTCCTGTTTGATACCTCCAGATGGGAAATAGTACGTCCACAATTTTTCTTTCTTTTCATCAACAATCATTCCCTCGGACTCAATTTCTCCATTGTCAAAGTAGTTGGCTTCCTGGGAATGAGCCTTCTCGTATTGCCTGGTTTTTTTAGGCTTTCCATTGTCCCATTGCTCCACCACTTGCTGATTGCTTTCCTGACAAGCAAAAAATAAACTGGCTAAAAAAATTAAACTAAGGATGAAAGATTTCATAAAAGTTTTTTTTAAGGTTCATTAATTTCCAATTGATTACTTTTTCTTCCTGTCAGCCAAATCATGTTCCAGGAACCACTCATACAAATAGGCTTGCTTGTAAACCACCCAATCCATCCAGTGTCCCACTTCAGGTTCTACAGTAAATTTAATGGTTTCATTTTTTGCCCGTAACTTTTGGACTATCCATTCGGTAGCTTCAAATTCAACGATCTTATCTTTTTTCCCATGAAAGGCCCAAACCGCCATATCCTTTAGTTTGTCCGTATTTGTGACTATAAAATCCATATGCCTGGTAAAGCCACTCATTGGAGCAATAGCCGCAAATTTTTCGGGATGTTTCATCGCCAGATACCAGGTCCCGGAACCTCCGAGACTTACTCCGGTCAGATAAACTTTGTTTGTATCAATCCTGAATTGGGTAGATATTTCTTTGTAAAAATTTTCGAACCAATTGTCCGTTGACCACCTGTGATTTAACGGACACTGAGGTGCTACGATGACAAATGGGAATTCCCTGCCTCGCCAGATTTGATCAGGAATTCCGCTGGAATAAAGTTTAGTGGTATCGGTTCCTCTGCTTGACCCTCCATGCAAATAAATAATTAAAGGCCACTTTTTGGTTACATCTTTGTCGTACTCTTTGGGCGTATAGGAGATGTAATGGTAGGTGGTGTCCTTTTTTTCCTGATTTTCGCCCTTTTTAAAAATCATTTTTCGTTGCAAACTTCCGTCCTCATGCCACCAGGTACATGTGCCATGTTTTTGTCCTCGCCTGTAATGTTGAACCGACTCTTTTTGTCCATCCGCATACCAATATTGGTGAATTCCATGCCGCAAACCATTCTTATAATTGGTCTTGCTTTCCATTTGGCCATTTTCATACCATTTTTTGAACTCCCCTTCTTTGGTGTTGGTCCGGTAATTACACCATAAACTAGCCACCTTCACCTCCAGGTCAAAAGTGCTGTATGTGCCCTCCATTTGTATCTGTCCGGAGGGATAATAATCTTTTACATGATAAAGGCCCTTTTTAAAGACGATATCTCTTTTGTAGATGATAGTATCCTTGTAGGACTTTGCATATTTGAGGTAGTAGATTTCCTGGACCTGGGCTTTCAATGTAATGCAGGAAATGGCTATAATCAGGAGTATTAATGATTGATGTTTCATAACGATACTTGAGGGCTTCAGGTTTTCTTCAACATACTTCCCTAATTATTAATAAAAATCAATTAGCTGCAGTTTTTTTTGGATCAACACTGCTTTTTGGCAGGCAGAAAAATGATAAAGATATATGACGTACCTAACTTGAGTTAATATTGCTGGCTGGGTGTAACCAATAGGACGTCCCTATGGGACTTAATTACAATCTAGCCGCTTGGGTACCGATATTTGGTTTCTACGAGACCTTTAGTCCCCCGCATTATAAAACCTATCTCTCAACCTGTAAGCCAGGTCATTGATCATCGACAAATCCGGCCTGTCAGGTAAGGAGGAGTTTTCAAAGGCGGCTTCCATTGCGGATCGTTTTTCCTCTGCCATTTGTAATAATTCTGCGTATTCAATTTTCCCCGCTTTTATGGACAGTAGAAAATCCCGGTTTGGTCTCTTCACTTTCACCTTTTT
>QQUB01000465.1 GCA_008501835.1 Bacteroidota bacterium | reverse complement strand
TTGAGGACCTCTTCAACAGATTGAAGGCCGTAGTTCAGCCCCAGGGTAATACGCTGTTTAAGTTCGTTTTTAAAAGCTTTCTGATCCATGTTATTGGGTGTCAGGTTTGTTGTGGAGGTAAAGATAGTTGATTGGAAGGAAATAAGGGAACCAGGGAGTTACTGGTTGCTGGTTACAGGTTTCTTGTTACTGGTTAGGGGTTTGATTTCTACTGGCATATTGCTACTTTCTTAGATTTTTGAAATCTAAAGGGGAGTCTGTAAAGTGATTTCACCCCTTTTTTGTTTTCAATTGCGGGGTTCCAGTCGGGCATATTTTCCATTAGTTGGATAACTGTTTTTTCGTAATTTTCATTTTGTTTTGCGATCTCGTTTATGAACAAGATTTCGAAACTTTCGATTTTACCTGTTTCGTTTATTAAAATTTGGGTAATTATTAAAGGAGAATTTTTTCTAGTATCGGATAGTAAATTATCTTCAATTTGGCAATAAACATACTTGAGATAACTAGAATCGCCCCCTTTAAAGGAAGGCTCTCTATCTCCTAACCCTAAGTTATAAAGGCTGTCTAATTTTTGGTCAATGCGGGTAAATGCGTCCTGTCCGTACATCTCCCTAATTTTTTCCTTCATGATTTGATTATAACAGATACCTTTTTCTTCAACAATACATCCTCTTCTATTTATTTTCAGATCATATTCTTCAGCAACTAATCTGACCCAGGTGTTAAACCTAGGAGATGGTAGACCGTAAATATAAAGGCCTAACTCACCACTTTTTAAGTCATTTAATGCTTCTATAGTACCTTCTTTACAGGTTTCGGAATCTGGTTTAATTTCTGGTTTTTTAACTTCGTTTTGTGGATAGCAACTTATAAAACCGAAAATCAGTAAACAAAGCATTAAAAATATTTTCGCCCCATCTTTCATTACATTTCTTAGTTTCCAGAATAGATGAAAACTTTTCGAAAAATGGTGCTTTTTAGCTTAGAAGTGGAATTTTAACCAGCAACCAGCTACTCCATATTTGAACTCTCCACAATATACAACGGCCGGTTGATCGTATTTTTATTCATACGACTGATGTATTCTCCAATGATGCCGATGGAGATGAGTTGCACACCTCCAATGAACATGGAGCTGATGATCAGAGAAGTCCAGCCGGTAATAGTACGATCGAGGACAAAGTGGGCGTAGGTTGCGTAGAGGATGATCAGGAAGGAGATCAATGAGATGGTAAACCCCAGTTTGGTGACAAGAGAGAGGGGTTTGTCCGAGAAACTGGTGATTCCGTCCAGGGCAAATTTCAGCATTTTGCTAAAGGGGTATCCTGTTTCTCCATGCTGACGTTTGTCTCTGGAAAACATTACATCGGTTTGATTAAAGCCTAACCAGGCAATTTGCCCTCGAAGAAATTTGTTTTGTTCCGGCATTTGTTTGAGGTAGTCAACGATTTTGCGATCGACCAGCCGGAAGTCTCCGGTATCCAGTGGAATATCAATAGAGGTGAGGTTTTTCAAAATTCTATAAAACCATTTAGCCGTCATTTTTTTGAAAATACTTTCCCCTGCCCGGTCGGAGCGTTTGCCATAAACAACTTCGAAGCCTTCCTTGTATTTTTTATAAAGTTCGGGAATTACTTCTGGAGGATCCTGCAGATCTCCGTCTATTATGACCACCGCATCCCCATTGCAGGCATCCAGGCCAGCGGTAACGGCAATTTGATGTCCGAAATTTCGGCTGAAATTGATGTAAAAAACCCTTTTGTCCATTTCAGTCAATCGAATTAATTGTACCAGCGATCCATCCCTGCTGCCATCGTTGACAAAAACAAATTCATAATCCTCTGTTATGGTTGAAACAGCGAGGTTCAGTCTGCGGTACATTTCCGGAATGGTTGCTTCTTCGTTGTACACGGGAATTATGATGGAAAGAGCTGGTTTATCCTTCATTGATTTTTCTTTCATAAACCTGGTATTTTAGTATTGACCCTGATTTTTCTAGTAACTTATAATCGTATTCGGCTTCAATGTACTTTTTGACATTGGCTTGATGGATAATAATTTTATCTCCGGGATCTAGTTTTGAATGGTGTTTAATTCTGATATTGATGTTTTTTTCCTGTAACATTTTAACATAAAATTCGCAATGTGCTCCATACCCTTCCAGCATAAGGAAATAATCATCCACGTCGACATATCCCTTATATGCCGTTTTGAGATAATATCCTATTTCATTGGAACTGTAATTATCTTCTTTGGGGAAATGGGTACAATTGATGACCTTTTTATATGGCGTTAAAAATAACAGGAATAAAAATATAAAAGGAACAACATTATATTTCAATTTATCATGTGTCCAACCTGACCTGTTTAAAATTTCAAATACAAAATAAATACTTATTCCAACAATGAGGGCAAAGAAGGGATAAGTAGGAATGTCGTACCAAAACAATTTTGTCTTTCCTATGGAAATAACTAAAATAAAGGTGAAAACCATTAACAGGGAAAACTTTGTTAGTTTCACAACTTTTTGATCCTTATGGACCCAGCCAATGAGGATGCCACAGGGAATAAATAAATACCAATAAGTAAATTTTAAATTAATCAGGTTTTTCAGGTAAAACCAAAATCCATGATTATGCCGTTCTAAGGTGGACAGATATCGGCCTCCCAATTCATTATCCCAAACTGCTTGAAGGTATCCAGGGTTTTGATTTTCTCGGAGTAGATAATAACCTGAAACCAAGAAGACGAAACCCAGGATTCCAAGGTAGAAATGTTTGTTTCGAATCAAATGCAAGATCTGTTTTTCCCAAATTGCAAAAATCACCAGACCAGGAATGAAAAGCAAACCGGAAATACTTTTTGTCAATACAGCTAATGCAAGTGTGAAAAAAAACAGATATAGAAACCGCTCCTTTTTTGTTTGGGTAAAACTGAAAAAAAACAGACCGCTGGTTGTTGTAAAAAATGTGAGCAGGGAATCATAATCACCTGTTCGGGTGGCATGATTTGCAAAAAAGCCTTCTGTAGTTAACAAAACAAAAATGGTGATTATTCCAATCCAGCGGTTTTTGAAGAATTTGGAAACAAAAACCAGTAGTGTAATAAAGGTTAACAGACTGGCAAGTGCAGCAGGTAGTCTGACCGAAAGTTCATTTATTCCAAACCATTTCATGCATAAGGCCTGAAGCCATATCATTAAAGGGGGCTTGGTATTCCACATATCCGGCTTTCCGTGATAGGTAGTAACCAAAAGATTTTTGTTTTCCAGCATTTCATACGCATTAATGGCCAACCTGGCTTCATCGTATTTTCGGATAGGTAGTGTATCCAAATGGCTGAAAACGGGGAAGTAGATCAATATCAGCACAACCAACCAAATGATTGGCCGGAAAAAAGTTGTTTTCATATTTTCCTGTTAAAGACCCTAATCCTGGTTATTTAGGATTTTGGCCTTGAGGTTCTGTTTTTTGGGGCAGAGTAGCCTGTAAATGTTGGTTTATGGTTCTATATCCTTTGTCTATAAGGCTCCTTCAATCACCTTCTCGTCCGCAAGGTTAGGAATGGTGATCGTAAGATCAGGCGTTGATTCCATGGCTCTTTTGGCTGAAAAAATGGCTCCTTCGTTGCGAGCCCAGCTGCGACGGGCTATACCGTTATTGACATCCCAGAACAACATGGATTGCAATCTTCTTGCTGCATCTTCACTGCCATCCAGCAACATACCAAACCCTCCATTGATCACCTCTCCCCATCCGACACCGCCTCCATTATGAAGAGATACCCAT
>QQUB01000925.1 GCA_008501835.1 Bacteroidota bacterium | reverse complement strand
TTGAATTTAAAAAGCGAATCTGCCAAAGGGAAAGATTCCTGTCCTGATGTCATGCCCGTCAATCTTTGTCCTTGTCGAATGGATTCGGGAAGATCCTGACCCCGCATTTTGGTGAGCAGCGGTTTATAATCAAACAACTCGAGCTGAGATGGACCTCCACTCTGAAAAAGATAGATCACACGCTTGGCTTTTGGTGCAAAGTGAGGATTTTTAAGCATTCCATTTACCGAAGCTTTAACCATTTCTTCAGGAAATTGATTACTGCAGCCGGTCAGCCCTGTTCCCAGGATAGAAGCCAGGGCAGCAGTACCGATTCCTACACTTGTTTTGGCCAAAAAAGCCCGGCGATTCATTAGGTAAGACCGCTCATCAATAGGGTTTTGCATGCTTTCTAATTTTTACGGATGGTTTCATCGAGGTTAAAAATGGTGTTGGCCAGAAAAGTATAGGTCGCCAATTGCGGCTGATCTACTTCTTCTGAAACCTGGAATACATTTGCATCCAAATAAGCCTTTGCCTCTTCAGGAGCTTCATGAAACCTTTGAAACTCTTCTTCATAAAGTGATAATAAGGCATCGAATTCCTCATCACTCGGAGCTCTGGAAGTTGCCAGGGTAAACATTTGAGTAATGGCTTCACCGGAATCCCCTGCAGATTGTTCCATCGCATTAAAAGCCATTGCCATGCACGCCTCCAGGAATTGTGGATCATTTAACAGCACCAAAGCCTGCAATGGTGTACTGGTATTTTCCCGCTGAGCCGCACACAAGTCCCGGGAGGGCGTATCAAAAGTCATCATATTTGGAGGCGGGACTGTTCTTTTCCAAAAAGTATATAAACTCCTCCGATAGTTTTTCTCTCCTTCATCCTGTACATATCTGGCGGTGCTACCTCCGCCCCCGCCGGTGGTTTCGTTCCAAAGGCCTGGAGGTTGATAAGGTTTTACACTCGGGCCTCCCACTTCCCGGACTAACAGATCGCTGATACAAAGTGCATGATCCCGGATCATTTCCGCAGTCAACCTTGCCCTCGGAGCTCTGGCCAGCCATTTATTTTCCGGATCGGCTTGCCTCAACTCGGGAGTTTGTCTGGCAGATTGCCTGTAGGTCGATGACATCACAATGTATTTGATGAGTTTGTGAAGATCCCACCCCTCTTCTCTGAATTTAACTGCCAGGAAGTCCATCAATTCCGGATGTGTGGGCAAAGCACCCTGGTTTCCAAAATCAATGGCGGGATGAACCAACCCGCGATCAAATAATTGCATCCAGATTCTATTGACCAAAACCCTTGAAGTAAGCGGATGGTCGTCTTCAAATAACCATTTTGCCAGTGCCAAACGATCATTGCCAATTTGGTCTGCTGTGGAATTGCCCAATGAAGGTACTCCATGTTCTACCTGTTCCGTTGGTTTGTCGTACAATCCCCTGTCTAAAACAAAGGTCTCCCGGGATTCATCTCTTTCTTTCATGACCAGTAATGGAATTTTTTCAAGAGAATCAATATTATTGATAAAAGCCAGTGACTCCTCAATATCTGTTTGGGTAATATTGATATAAGGTTTTGGAATATCTCCATAGTTCTCTATGAGACCCTTTTCAGCAATATTGTTAAAATAACTGAACAGCTGAAAATACTCCTTTTGACTAATAGGATCATACTTGTGATCATGGCACTTGGCACATTCAAGGGTAAGCCCCAGGAAAGCTGTCCCAAATGTATTGGTCCGGTCGGTAACATATTCAGCACGGTACTCCTCAGGGATGACTCCTCCCTCCTGGGTGATTTTATGATTGCGATTAAAGGCCGTTGCAACGATTTGTTCCTTGGTAGCATTGGGCAGCAGATCTCCTGCCAGTTGCCAGGTCACAAACTGATCATAAGGCATGTTCTTTTGATAAGCATGAATGACCCAATCCCGCCACGGCCACATGATTCGTTCCAGGTCATCCTGATATCCATGGGTGTCGGCATATCTTGCCAGGTCCAGCCAATCAGAAGCCATACGCTCGGCATAAGCATCTGAATTAAGGTAAGTCTCCACAAAATTTTCATACTGTTCGTCAGACGGATCGGCACGAAACTTTTCAATGTCATCCAAAGAAGGCGGCAGACCAGTGAGGTCAAAACTTAATCTCCGAAGGATCTTTTCAGGCTGAGCAAGGTCAGATGGATTGAGTCCTCTTTCTTCGAGCTTTTGTAAAATGAATTTGTCGATATCATTAGATGCCCATTGCTCATTTCGAACAGTGGGAATCTCAACAGATTTGGGAGGAGTAAAGGCCCAGTGCTGCTTCCATTCAGCTCCCTGAGCAATCCATTTTTTCAGAATTTCTTTTTCGTGTGGTAATAAAACGAGGTTGGATTCCGGAGGTGGCATGACTTCGTCCGCATCCTCAGAAAAAATGCGATGGATAAGGGTACTATTCTCCACATCTCCCGGAATTATGGCAAAATGATCCTTCTCTTCCCCCAAAGCAGCAAAAGCCTTTTCCTTCATGTGAAAGGCAAGACCGGCTTCCACTTTTTTCTCATCGGGTCCGTGGCATGTAAAACACCGGTCCGATAAAATAGGCTTGACATGAAAATTAAAATCGACCTTATCAGGAACTACATTATTGCTATGCAAACTCCCCTTAACCTCATTGCCTTTCGTTAAATCCGAGCAGGAAATCATACTCGTCACTATCAAAAAGGTGAACAAAAAATAAAGGAAACTCCGCAAAGAAATTATTGGAAAAGTCAGGTACATGAATCAATTTTTAAAGGAGTCCAGGGTTTAATCAGTCGGACAAATAACTGTGATTTTTTCACAGTAAAAGGTAAACTGCTTAGCTAATTTAAGGAAATGTGCGGGTTATCTGAAAAATGTCCCCAGCAAACTAATTTACAGCGAAATAGACCAGGGAAAGAAAAAAGCTGTATTTCCGGCAATGACAACTATTTTGCTAAATTTGTTAACTGTTGTCAATACCCGCTAATCAGTGGGGAAAATCATTTTATCTGACATTTTACATAAGACAATTGACAAAATTAGCGCCATATTTTTTGATGCCCGTATTTTTTCTGCTTTCCCTGGCTCAAAATACCCGTTGCCAAACATTGGATGCTCCAGGTATTCGCGAACAGAATGATATCGCCCTGAATTGTCACTTATTACTGGACCTTAATTCGACCAACCTAAACATTCAGGATTCTATTTTCTCCGATTCGATCCCGCTGGCGGTTATTTTATCAGGAAACCCTTCCATTGACAGTGCCTTTCTCCAAAAGTGTGAAACCCACCTCCAGAAACTGGTCATAATAAATGATCAAAAAATTGAGCTTCAAAACAACTCACTAAACCCGAAATTTGTCCTTCCAACAGACATTGAAGTGCTCGACATAGCTTCCTTGAGTGAAGATGAAATTTCAAACCTCTCATACGATCCTTCAAAACCACTGGTCAGGCTGAATCTGTCAGAACCTGACATTTTCCCGGACAGCCTGCTCTTTCAAATTTGGGGTAATAGCGGAAAAATGCCCAATTTCATTTTCACAGGGTCCGCCCCAATTAAAAATGCCATTCGGATCGTCAGGCTACTCAACGATACCGAAAAAATTTTTGGCACCTTTAACACCGATACAGAACCCTTACAGGCGGTGTTTTTCAAAGATTACCATGATCGAAAAGCCAATGCTTTTTTCTGTTATCCCATCATACCCTCTGAAGGCTTTCCGGTTTTGATACCACACAACGCAGGTTAATATTTTTCTCCGGATATTATTTTCACTACCAGGGAAAACCTGCATA
>QQUB01000912.1 GCA_008501835.1 Bacteroidota bacterium | reverse complement strand
AAAGGCTTGCGGGTTTAACAGCGAAGGAGAACATGATCCTAATACTGCGCTGGACAGGGATGTTGATAATAATAACTGGCTGGATGACACCGCGGACGGTCCTGTGACTGCGGTACTGGTTTTTGATGACGGTTCTAAAGAAGAAATCGAAGGTAATGCATGGGTCGTGGCCACAGACCCCTCTTATGCACCTCAAACATTGAACGTCGTTTCATTGTGGGATGAGATCTTCACCAATTTCCTGGAAAATCTGAATCTCGATCCGGAAATTTATAAGAACGGTGCCTATCAACAAGATTTTAAACCTCATTTTGACGATGAGATCTTTCCAACCTTAAATGCTGCTCATTTGCAGATGTGGAATACCAATCTACCGCAAGGTGCCAGACGAGCCCACCAACGTATGTCTGAGTTGAGTGAACAACCTCCTGCTGGTATCAATATTTTATCCATCATTCGAAATCCAAACCCTAAAGACTCGAGTGAGTTTTCAACAGGTTCTCCCCTGATGCCTTTATCGCTGGGAGATTCAGGTAAAAGCTTCCTTACGGTAACCACTACACAATATTTTTTCCTTGAACAGTGGTACAATGGTAATAGTGTTGGTGCTCCATCCAAAAAACTGGGTCCAGGGGAATTTTTGGATAAAGCAACCTTGGTCAATTGCCTGGGAGGTCGTTTTAGCCCGGGAATTGATATGACATTTATTATCCGTGATCCTAATCTGTTTAACCAGAATTGGCAGGATCCAGCCATTGGCCCTTTCCGGATTAATAAAAAAGCTATGGATTACGCTACCTCCAATGAGGGTACTCCTTTCCTTGGTGTAGGGTATACTCCATTGAGAACAAATCCGGTTGAACCAGGAGATATTTGCAAATTCATGGCCATTCCCTGGCACACGGATTATAATTCCTGTGCCACCCATACACCTAACCCGAACCCGGGAGGTGCACTCACTGAACAGAACGCAAGAAGTGGGGTCAATACAACTCTGTTCTGGTCCTGGCCGGCCCAGCGTCCTGTAGCGGTTTATACTTTTGATGATCTTAAGGCCAATAATGGAACCCTGCCAACACAACGTTATTCTGTCAGGGGGGAAGGAACTGAAGTTGGTGAACTATCGCACCAAAACCCTTTCCCGGCTGAAAATGTAGGACGGTACCAAAACAGAAAATTAATCCTGATCAACTGGCACAGAATCGGTACTATTATACAAGGGCCAGCCATAAAAGACTACCCGTCAGATTTTGATAAAAATTATTATCTGGAGGTAAGTAGTCAATTTAAACAGGACGAAAGTAATCTTGTAGAACCCTGGCCCAATACCGTAACAGATCAAACTGCACCGCCAGAGGATTGATCCTGGTTACTGGTTACTAAGTGCTGGTTGCTGGTTATTAATTTTCTATTTAAAATAATCAGTAATAGTTTCTCGCATTATTTGAGGCAAGAATTCTAACCAGTAACGAAGAAATTGAACTTTGGATAATGTTAAAACTAGATGACCGAAATTTCCTAAAAG
The DNA here is from genome assembly GCA_008501835.1 of Bacteroidota bacterium. Taxonomy (GTDB): domain Bacteria; phylum Bacteroidota; class Bacteroidia; order Chitinophagales; family Saprospiraceae; genus BCD1. The sequence continues at coordinate 2,270 of QQUB01000912.1, read as the reverse complement.
AAGGCAATAACGGTCATCTGTTTTAACCTTTTAAGTGGTAAAAATGACAGAATCCAAGCCATACAAGGTAGCTATCATCGGCGGTGGTCCTGCAGGAACGGCGTGTGCAATAAATCTATGCAGACTCGGGGTTAAAGACGTCCTGGTCATTGAATCAGGTGAATATGAGAAATTCCGGATTGGAGAAAGCATTCCTCCGGAATCACGCCAGATATTTGCCAAATTGGGAATTTTAGATAGTTTTCTTGCTGAAAACCACGATCCTTGCTACGGCAGCGTTTCCTACTGGGGAGATCATCGACGGGGATACAATGATTCGATCATGAGTCCTTTCGGACATGGCTGGCATCTTGATCGCACCAGGTTTAACAGGTTTTTAGCCAATGAAGCCTCTAAAGCCGGAGTTGAAGTACTTATCCAAACAAAATATCAATACACCAGGCAACTTGAAGATGGTCACTTCCTTTTGACGATTAAAAACTCTGAAGGAAGAAAAACTGTCAACGCGGAAATAGTTGTGGATGCCTCCGGCTCCAAAGCTGTCTTTGCACAGGAAATGGGCAGTAAAAAAATACATTCTCAGCCATTAATTTGTCTTGCTGCAAGGTTTAAGGCAAAAGACGGCCAGTCACCTCAAATGCAATTAACCCACCTGGAGGCTGTTGAATATGGTTGGTGGTACACTGCAAAACTGCCCGACAACTCAATGCTTGTCACCCTCTACTCTACCAAAGAAATCATCCAGTCGGAAAAACTCAATTCGCCAGACCAGTGGTTGGAATACCTTAAAAATACTCCACACACTTATGACCTGGTACAATCCATGGAAATAGTCGATAACCCTCCAAAGGGATTCCCTGCCCCCTCCTACTGTCTTGATAAATGTGCAGGAAAAAACTGGTTGGCCATTGGAGATGCGGCTTCTGCATACGATCCAATTACATCTCGGGGAATCACCAAATCATTGTTAAATGCGGAGGTTTCAGCGAATATTGTAGCAAAAAGGTTAAATAATATTATCCCGGATTGCCAGGAGGTTCACAACCATATTAAGCTTTCTTATGACCGTTATCTTGAAGAAAGACAATATTATTATGGTCTTGAGAAGCGTTGGAAGGATTCAATATTTTGGCAGGAACTTCAAATTGAAAATTTCCAAATACCCCTTACTTAAAGGCATAAACAACTAACACATAGCCACATAGTTCATAAAGTGTTTTGTGTACTATGTGACTATGTGTTTTTATTTTACTCTCCATTGACCTTTCATTAACAAACATTCAGATCTTCTTTAACTTTTAAAGGCTCTAAGTTTTCCATTGTATTGCGGCAAGCAGTATATTTGCCAAAAATAAGAACACAGTGAAGAAAACCCTCGGGCAATACGACGAAATCAGCAAACATTGCAGAGCACTCTTTCTGAAAAAACATGAAGATTATGGAAGCTCCTGGCGCATCCTGCGCCCTACTTCTCTAACAGATCAAATGTTTATTAAAGCTCAGCGGATTCGCAGTATTGAAGAGAAAAAAGAACAGAAGGTTGGTGAAGCTGTTGAAGGTGAATACTGGGCTCTGGTTAATTATGGCATTATCGCCCAAATTCAACTTTCTTTACCGGATGACACTCCCCTGGAAATGGAAAAGAAGGCCGTGGTTGAATTGTATGACCATTATGCCAACGAAACACGAGAACTGATGATCCGTAAAAACCACGATTACGGGGAAGCCTGGCGCGATATGCGGATCAGTTCCATCACAGATCTTATTCTAGCAAAAATTCTTCGCATCAAGCAGATCGAAGACAATGAAGGTAAGACGGTTGTCTCCGAAGGTCTTGATGCCAACTATATGGACATAATTATTTACGCTATTTTCGCATTAATCAAATTAGCTGAAACAAAAATTCAAGAAAAATGACACTGACAAGCATGGTAATTGGTGTAGGTATTGCTGCCTTAATTGTAACGCTGGCCATATACTTTCTCAAAGGTGAGATAAAAAACTGGCTCATCAGTTTTCTGCAAAACTTTGCCGGGGTATTATTTATTTTCTCCGGGCTTGTCAAGGCAGTGGACCCACTAGGGACTGCATATAAAATGCAGGACTATTTTGCTGAATTCGAGGCAACGTTCAGTGGAACAGCTTTTAATTTCCTTGCGCCAATGTTCCCCTGGTTCAGTCAACAAGCAGACATCGTTTCCGTGGTTATGATCGTTTTTGAAATCGCTCTGGGAGTTATGCTTATCATCGGTTTCTTACGTAAATTGACC
>QQUB01000950.1 GCA_008501835.1 Bacteroidota bacterium | reverse complement strand
TATTTTCAGGCAATGCATCAGATAATTTCCACCGGTTACTGGATAATTAACCAGGTAGGGAAGGAGCTGAAAGAATTTGGCATCACCGAACCTCAATACAATGTACTGCGAACTTTAATTGAGGCTGATGAACAACCACTGACCGTTCAGGCTATTCAGGAAAAAATGATTCAAAAAAACAGTAATGTTTCCCGAATCATAGATAAGCTTCTGGACAAAGGTCTTGTCGGCAGGAAGGAATGTCCTTCCAACAGGAGAAAAGTGGACATTGTTATTACGGAATCAGGGAAGTCATTACTAAAGGTGCTCGATAAAAAGATCTTGGCTTTTCATCACCCCATGATGCAAAACCTCAATGAAGAAGAATTAAAAACATTAACTCAATTGATCATTAAATTCAAATCATAAAATGAAGAAAAAAATCATCGCATTCGGCGCAACAAACAGCAGAAGTTCCATCAATAAACAACTGGCCACATTTGCCGCAGGCCAGGTTAAAGATGTTGACGTTGAAGTATTGGACCTGAATGATTTTGAAATGCCTATTTACAGCATTGATCGTGAAAAAGAATCTGGTATGCCACAATTGGCCCATGATTTTAAAAACCTTCTAGCAGAAGCAGACGGGATCGTGATTTCTTTTGCAGAACACAATGGCATGTACAGCGTTGCATTCAAGAATATTTTTGACTGGATCTCAAGAATTGACAGAGGTGCATGGAATGGAAAACCAATGTTTCTCCTGGCCACCTCACCTGGTGGGAGAGGAGGAAAGTCAGTACTCGAAGTTGCAGTAAACCAGTTTTCAAGAATAAATCAAAACACGCTCGTTCATTTCTCACTACCTTCTTTCCATGGAAATTTTTCTGAAGAGTCAGGCATTTTACATGAAGAATTATATGAGGCGTTTCAAAAACAATTAAAGGTATTCGAAGCTGCAGTTAGGCAAGAAATTCCTGCTGTTCAGTAGACTTTCAAATTTTTTTAACCATACTGATGTATATACAATTAATGTAGGTAATGAAGTTGTTGAAAATTTATATCCTTGTATTATTAGGGTAGATTCCTGCTCTGTCAATGGCCCAGGCAGAAGATAGTTTGATTATCCGGTATAATATTGGGTTGCTCGGCAGGTGGCAAACAGGTAATTTAAGTCAATTTGGAATAAATCCCCGGGCTGCTATTAATTTTTTCCATTCGAATTTCAATGGAGAGTTGAATGCCGATTATCAATTCATGAAAGCGGGTGATTTTACGCTTGTTAATGATTTCTGGGTAAACGGAATTTACCGACATTCTCCTGAAAGAAAAGTATTCCCGATGCTTGCTTTTTATTCCGGTTATGCCAAATCGTACAAGATCGATGCGGCGGTAACGGCCGGAGCCGGGGCAGGGGTAAACCTGTTCCGAATCTCTCCCTTTAAATACCTTCAATTTCATGTATTCGCAGGCTACCTGTATTTCGATTTTGAAAATGAATCAGCCCATCAGTCCCTGGGAATCGGAACTATCACTAAAGCAGCCTTCCCGGTTGGGAAACAACTCAATGTTATCTGGCAATTGGATACCTATAATTCAGGCAAGGATTTACCCTTCTGGGGAGGTTCCAATAAGTTTATTCTTCAATTCAAGGTGACAGGAGCATTGAGTTTTGACGTGATGCATTCCATTTTATTTAACAACAAAGTGGCCGGGGGTATAGAAAAGACCAATACACTCATGCAATTCGGTATTCAATACCATTATCATTAGATCAAAACAACACCCATCATGGCAAATCTATTAACGGACAAAACCAACAAAGCGCTCGTTTCCATGAGTCTTCCGATAAGTATCGGCATGTTATCTACTTTTTTATTTCAGGTCATCGACACCTACTTTGTAGGACAGTTAGGCGCCGAGGCCCTGGCAGCACTGAGTTTTGCTTCAACTGTATATTTCCTTTTAGTAGGACTTTTTATCGGCTTTTCAGTCGGTGTTTCCATAATTATTGGGACCGCAACCGGGGCTGGGGATATGAGTAAGGTTAAGAAAACCACACTAATCGCTCTGGGATTATCCCTGTTATTGTCAGGAACTTTAGCGGCCCTGGCCACCGTTTTTATTGATCCTGTTTTTAACCTTCTAGGGGCTACCTCTGAGGTCATGCCCTACATTAAGGCCTACACAGTTCCTTTGTTGATGGGCATTCCATTATTGACCACAGGTCTGGTATCAGGAGGAATTTTAAGAGCCTCAGGTAATGTAACCAAGCCTGAAGTCCTTATGGGAATTGCCGGAGTAATAAACCTGGTTTTAGATTACGCTTTGATTTTTGGGAAATGGGGATTCCCGGAAATGGGGATCAGGGGAGCTGCCTTAGCCACAGTTTCTTCCTGGGTGTTTATCATCATAGGCATGCTTTTTTTATTATTCCAGGACAGGTTATTGGCATTTAAAACAAAAGCAACGGATTCTGTCAAATCAGTTGTACAGGAAATCTTCAGATTGGGTTTACCTACCATTGCCACCCAGATAATCGGACCTTTTACACTGATGTTTTTGACTTTCTTGCTGGCGAGGCAATCCTCCTTAGCGGTAGCAGCTTTTGGTGTGGCCGGTCGGATTGAAATATTATTGATGATCGGGATTCTAGGTGTGAGTACTGCCATGACGCCATTTATTGCTCAGAATCTTGGGGCAAAAAACAAGGATCGCATTGAAGAAGCCATTGCCTTTGGAGGAAGGGCCTCTACCTACTTTGGTCTTTTGGTGGCGGTTTTGTTATTTATTTTTATCAAACCCATCGCAGGTATTTTTAGCGATAATGCTGAGGTAGTGGCCAATACTTCTTACTATTTCTACATTGTAAGCCTTTCTTATATTTCTTATGGGTTATTCCTGATCACCACATCTATTTTTAATGGGTTACAGTTGCCGGTAAACTCATTGAGAATTAGTCTGGTTAAATCCTTTTTATTTACCGTTCCATTGACGTTTATCGGTTCTTTTTGGGGAACGTATGGAATATTTGGAGGACTTGCATTGAGTAATGTCCTGGCTGGTTTTTATGCTGCCCGGCAAATGAAGAAAGAGTTTATTCGGGTGAATTCATCCCTGAAAGATGTTAATGTGATTGATGAGTATAAAAAGGATTTTAGGAGATTAATTGCTTTGGTCAAGAAAAAATGATTTTTTGCCCAAATTGTGATATTTTTGAGTCCCTCAATTTAAAATACTACAATTATGAAAGGATTTTGCCTGTTTCTGATGATGATAATGACCTCTTTGGTTTACGCTCAAAAAACCGATTTTACCCGGCAGGACACTTTGCGGGGCAGTGTTACCAAAGAGCGTGCCTGGTGGGATCTGTTATATTACGACCTGGATGTTACCATTAATCCAAAGGACAGCACCTTAAAAGGGTCCAATACTGTGACTTATCAAGTGCTGAAACAACGTAAAGTTATGCAGATTGATCTTCAGCCTCCAATGAAGATTACTTCCGTAATGCAGGGCAAAAACGCTTTGAAAGTCAGAAAGGAGGGCAATGCCCACTTTATAGAATTAAAAAAGAAACAGAAGCCCGGATCTGTCAAAGAGCTCACTATTTATTTTGAAGGCAGGCCCCAGGTCAGCAAAATGCCTCCATGGAGCGGGGGCGTTACCTGGGCCAAGGATGAAAATGGCAATGATTTTGCGGTCACCACCTGCCAGGGTGATGGAGCAAGTCTTTGGTGGCCATGTAAAGACCATATGTACGACGAACCCGATGAGGGGATGATGATCAGTCTGACGGTTCCTGGCCATCTCACAGGAGTTGCCAATGGTAAATTGAAGAAAACCATCGATAATGATGATGGGACCAAGACGTTCAGATGGGAGGTTGTAAATCCAATCAATAATTATGGAGTTAACTTTAATGTAGGGGATTACGTACACTTTTCTGAAAAATTCCAGGGTGAAAAGGGCTGGCTGGATTGTGATTATTATGTGCTGTCCTACAACCTTGATAGAGCTAAATACCAGTTCCAGCAAGTTCCGAAAATGCTGGAAGCTTTTGAATATTGGTTTGGCCCTTATCCTTTTTACGAAGATGGATACAAACTTGTGGAAGTGCCCTATCCGGGTATGGAACATCAAAGTTCGGTTACCTATGGAAACGGATATGAGAATGGCTATGGAGGCCGGGATGTAAGTGGCACAGGCATCGGAATGGAATTCGATTTTATTATTATCCACGAATCCGGACATGAATGGTTTGCCAACAATATCACTTATAAGGATATTGCGGATATGTGGGTTCATGAAGGATTTACGGCCTATTCCGAAAGTCTGTATCTGGACTATAACTTCGGTAAAAAAAGTGCTGAAAAATATATGATCGGTACCAGGCAAAATGTCAGGAATGACCGCCCCATAATCGGTAAGTATGATGTCAATTATGCGGGATCTTCTGATATGTATTCAAAAGCGGCCAATATGTTACACACTATTCGTCAAATTGTCAACAATGACACGCACTGGAGACGAATTTTGAGAGGGCTGAATGAAGAGTTCTATCATTCCACCGTGACCACTAAGGAAATTGAAAAATATATCAACGATATGATCCGGGAGTATGATATTCAACCGGTTTTTGATCAGTACCTGCGGGATACCAGAATTCCGATTTTTGCTTTTTCCTTTAAGGATAACAAGTTTTGGTATCGCTGGGAAGATTGTGTCGATGATTTTAATATGCCTGTGAAGTTTAGTTTCGACAGAAAGGAATACTGGCTGGAACCTACAACACAATGGCAAAGCATGGATTATCCGGCTAATTTTGGCAAATATGAAGTGAACCCTAATTTTTACGTGAATCCAATGAAGACAGTAAGGTAGATTTGTATGAAAAAAATATTATTCGCAGCAATTCTGATGTTTACTTTAACTACCTGTAATAAGGAGATTGATACGGTTGAATTACCACCTTTTTCAGTCTTCCCTAACCCTTTTACAGATTCTTTTACCTTGTACTTCGATTCTTCCGTTAGTGCTTTTTCAACGGTAAACGTTTATGACGGGGCAGAGGAAGTAATCGTACGATTTGATGAATTAGCCATAAATACCGGCACTATAGTGGATATGAGTTCCCGGGAAAAAGGAGTCTATTACGTGGAACTGACCACAGAAGGAGAAACTTATATTCAGACTATCCTGAAAACAGAATAAGCCATGGCAATGAACCTGAATAAATTCTTTTTGATTGCAGCATTCCTACTTGGTTTTTTCGGTTTAAAGTCCCAGGACTGGACCATCCACCTCAATGGTAATGAGACTTATCCGATCGGCAATGATCAATTGGGACAATACCCGATTTTATGGTATTCTTCAACCGAAGGCCGTGGTGTGCTAGTGGGCGGTTTTGGACTCGGAGTTTCTTATAGGAAACCGTTGAATGACCAGTTGAATATCAAACTTCAGCTTAACGGACAACGGTCCAGGTTTTATGATGAACCAACCATTTTTACGGATTTTAATGGCGCGCCTTTAGGAGGCATTATAGGAATCAATACCAATCTCAATATAAGTGCTTTAGCCATCCCGTCATTGAGTATTACTCCGGGAAAAGCTTTCAACCTTGGTCTGGGCCTGGGAGCAAGAGGAGTTTTGTGGTCCCGCACTGATTATGGAGTGGCCAGTGTTAATGGGGTAGAAACGGAGCTAAAACTCAAAAACAAATCTCTGGCTCCATTCGTACTTTTACTGCCCGTAGAGGCCTCCTGGACTTCCGGCAGATTTTCGGTAGCTACCCGGGCAGAGTTCTCCATTACCAAAACCACCCGCTTGTCCAACAAAAATGACAGGAGTTTCATTCTTTTCATAGAGCTGGGCTATAGAATTGCAAAATAACCTTTACTTTCGGGCCTGAAAACCGTAACGGCGGAACCTGTCTTCCGAATAGGCAAGATTCATTCCGCCGCTATAAATACTATTTTTTCAAAAAATAGTATTTATCAGCAACCCGCAACACAAATTAATTACACAAATGACTGAGAAGAGAATTGAAAACCTGAATATCAAGGTTGAACAGCCCATCATTACACCTATCCAACTGAAGGAGTTATACCCATTGACCGAAAATATCATCAATACGGTTCATACCGGACAGATGACAGTGAAGAATATTCTTTCCCGGGAAGATAAAAGGCAATTGGTGGTCGTAGGGCCGTGTTCCATTCATGATGTGGAAGTGGCTAAGGATTATGCTCGTCGACTCAAGGAACTTTCCAAAGAAGTGGAAGATACCCTGTACCTGGTTATGAGGGTTTATTTTGAAAAACCACGAACTACTGTGGGATGGCAAGGCTTGGTCAACGACCCCTTTCTCGATGATAGTTGCCAGTTGGAAGAAGGGCTTAAGCAGTCGAGAGAATTGCTGACCTATATTGCTGAATTAGGCCTGCCGGCTGCAGGAGAGGCACTCGATATCGTAACTCCTCAATATATCCAGGATCTTTTCTCATGGACGGCTATCGGAGCAAGAACAACCGAATCACAAAGTCACCGTAAAATGGCCAGTGGGTTTTCTTCTGCTGTCGGTTTTAAGAACGGAACAGACGGTAATGTGAAAATTGCGATCCAGGCCCTTGAATCTGTAGCCTCGCCCCACAATTTTGTCAGTATTCATCCGGATGGAAAAGTAGCTGTGGTCAGAACCAATGGTAATCCCCACACCCATTTGATTTTACGCGGAGGAAAAGAGCCTAACTATGATGCCGAATCCATCGCCAGATACGAATCCATTCTTGAAGAAAAAGGGTTCCCAAAAAGTATCATGGTTGACTGCAGCCATGCCAATAGCGGAAAAATAGCTGCCAATCAACCCAAGGTCCTGCAAAGTGTTGGCGAACAAATTGCCAATGGTAATCAATCCATAATGGGTGTAATGATCGAAAGTAACATCAATCACGGCAAGCAGTCAATTCCTGCAAATATTAAAGAACTCAAATATGGTGTTTCAGTTACCGATGAATGTCTGGGTTTTGAGGAGACTGCTTAAATTTTGAGAGAATTTCGGGATAGGATAACATAGAGTGTTTTAAAGTAGCATTTTTTTAACCGCTAAGACGCCAGGAAACGCAAAGTTCGCAAGGAATAATAAATAGGAGCCTTTAGGTACCCTATCCCGGCAACACCCGGCAAGTACTACTATGTTTGGTGCCTTTAGGTACCCCATCCCGATAACACTCGGCTAGTACTACTATATTTGGTGCCTTTAGGTACCTCATCCCGGTAACACCCGGCAAGTACAACTATGTTTGGTGCCTTTAGGTACCCTATCCCGGTAACACCCGGCAAGTACAACTATGTTTGGTGCCTTTAGGTACCCCATCCCGGTACCACCCGGCAAGTATTACTATGTTTGGTGCCTTTAGGTACCCCATCCCGGTACCACCCGGCAAGTACTACTACGTTTGGTGCCTTTAGGTACCCCATCCCGGTAACACCCGACTGGAACTGCCCTCTTTGGTGCTGTAGGTACCAAATGATTTTGCGGCTATCTGTTTTTCCCGGACCAGAGCTGGTCTGCTCCACAAATCCACAGAAATCAATCTTTTGTCGAATCCCTCCCTTAATCTGGCGTAAATTGGGTATTATTGTGAACTTGGTGTAGTCCGTTTACACCAAATCCATCTTTCACAAAATCACCTGTTTTATGACTTTATTTAAACACCTTCTGTTCTTGTGCGCATTTATGTTCACAGGCACTTTTCTTTTTAGTCAACTTTCAGAAAGCAAATTTTCCGTAGATCCGGTACTCACTCCGGATGCAGAGACCATCGTTTTTAGCAATGGTGGTGACTTGTGGAGCGTGCCCGTTAATGGCGGACAAGCGACAAGACTTACTGCCATGGATGGGGAAGAAACCCGTCCAAGTATCAGCCCTGATGGAAAATGGCTGGCATTTTCCGGTACTCAATACGGGAATAAGGATATTTTCCTCATGCCTCTGGAAGGAGGAGAGATCAAACAACTTACTTACCATCAGGCCTATGAAGATGTTGATTCATGGAGCTGGGACAGTGAGACCATCTACTTTACTTCCAACCGGTATAACAGACACACCGGATATAGTATAAGTATTGAGGGAGGAACCCCAGTCCGTCTGTTTGATCATTATTTTGACAATGCTCATAACATTGCTGTTCATCCCAAAACGGATGAGATCTACTTCAATGAAACCTGGGAAAGTAAGGGTTTCGCTCACCGCAAAAGATATAAAGGAGATTATAATCCTGATGTGAAATCGTTCAACCCTAAAAACGGAGCCTTCAAGGTTTACACAGACTACGAGGGTAAAGACTTTGGAGTGACCATCGATAAAAAAGGGAATGTTTATTTCATGTCTGATGAAGCCAACGGAGAGTATAACCTTTACACTTTTGCCAAAGGCAAAAAGACTCAGCTGACGAAATTCGAAACCTCCGTGTACTGGCCCAAAGTCAGTGCCAATGGAAAGAAAATCGTTTTTCGCAAGGATTATGATGTATATGTTTATGATGTAGAAAAGAAAAAGACTTCCAAGCCTGAAATCAGGATCTTTAAAAATTATACGCTTGATAAGGTCCAGGATCACAACGTAAAAGGGAATATCAATAATTTTGCCGTAGCCCCTGACAACAAAAAAATGGCCTTTTCCTCCAGAGGGCGCTTATTTATCTCCGATATCAAGGGCAAATTCGTCAAAGAGATCAAAACCGATCCAAAACAGGCGGTAAATGAAGTGGTTTGGCTCAAGGATAACAAAACCCTCCTGTTCACACAGACAGTTGGAGGTTACTACAATATCTTTTCTGTTGCTGCAGATGGTTCAGGAAAGGTGAAACAACATACCAGTGATGCCGACAATAACAGGAACATTATGCTTAATAGTGATCGTTCCAAAGCAGTTTATCTGAGCGGCCGGAACGAGGTGCGCCTGATGGATATGGAAACCATGAAGAGTGAGACTATTGCCCGTGAGGAATTATGGGCACTTTACAATCCAAATCCATATTTTTCACCGGATGATCGTTACATAGCTTTTAATGCTTACCGTGATTTTGAAAGGGAAATTTTTGTCTACGACCTGGAAAAGAAATCATTGACTAATCTTACCAAAACACGGGTTTCTGAAACCTCACCTTTCTGGTCACCTGATGGGAAGTATATCTATTTTGCTTCAGATTTATTACAACCAACTTATCCCTACGGAACTCAGAATACCCATATTTACCGCATGATGCTGGATAAGTACGAAGATCCGTTCAAACTCAGCAAGCTGGATGAATTATTTGAGGAAGAAGACAAAAAGGATGAGAAGAAAGAGGATGAAAAAGAAGAAGATAAGGCTGAGGAAAAGGATGAAAAGGAAGAGTCTAAAGAAGACAAAAAGGACGAGAAAAAAGAAGACAAAGAAAAAGATGAGAAAAAGGTAGAGGTAAGTATAAATATGGATGGTCTGATGCAGCGTTTGAATAGGGTAGGGCCGTCCTTCGGTCAGCAAGGTAATCCATATGTGGTGCAAAAGGACCAAAAGACTTTTATCTTTTTCACATCCAACCACGATGAAGGGACTAGTTATCTCTGGAAAACGACACTCGAACCGTTTGAAAAACCTAAGACTGAGAAAGTCTCCAAAGAAAGGGTAGGGGGATACGGAATCGATCAGGCTAAGAATAGTTATTACATCGCTTTTGGCGGTAATATTTACACGCTGGATGTCGCTGGAAATAAAATGAAAAAGATTGAGATCAGTCATGTCTTCCGGAAAAGCCTTTCTGATGAATTTGAGCAGATGTATTATGAGGCCTGGGCTGGTATGGAGCAGAATTTTTACAATGAAACCTTCCATGGTCAGAACTGGCAGGGGCTGCGGGATCAGTATGCAAAACTGTTGCCACATGTTTCTAACAGGTCCCAGTTGCGGATGATCTTCAATGACATGCTTGGAGAGCTGAATACTTCTCACTTTGGTTTTTATTCCAATGGTAAAGAAGAGAGGACCTATTATGGCTATCAGACAACAGCTACCGGTATCATGTTTGAAAATGATAATCCCTATACCGTAAAAAGGATTGTCAAAGACAGTCCTGCGGATGTCAGGGACAAGGATATCAAACCCGGAGATGTTCTGGTAGCAGTTAATGGCCAATCAGTGGATCCAAATCAAAACAGGGAAATGTATTTCTCTAAACCTTCAAGGGACCGGGAAGTCAAATTGACCTTTGACCGTAACGGAGCAAAAGTGGATGTCAATGTTCATACAACAAGTTATTACAGCATCAATACCATGCTTTACGATGAATGGCAGGATGCCAATCAGGCTTATGTTGATAAAAAATCGGGTAACCGAATAGCTTATGTTCACATGAAAAATATGGGCCGTGGAGAGTTCAATAAGTTCAAAAGAGATATCATCGAGGAAGCTGCCTACAAAGATGCCCTCATACTGGATTTGAGGTATAATACGGGTGGAAACGTCCACGATGACGTTTTAAGGCTGCTGAGTCAGAAAACCTATTTGCAGTGGAAATACAGGGAAGGAAAGTTGACCGGGCAATCCAATTTTGGCCCGTCTGACAAACCGATCATTTTATTGATCAATGAGCAATCCCTTTCTGATGCAGAGATGACGGCCCAGGGCTTTAAGGAACTTGGCCTTGGAACCATCATTGGGACAGAAACCTATCGTTGGATAATCTTTACCAGCGGCAGAGGATTGGTTGATGGATCATTCTACCGATTGCCATCATGGGGTTGTTATACTTTGGACGGAAAAAACCTCGAACAAACAGGTGTAAGTCCTGATATCCGTGTGGAAGAAACTTTCAAGGATCGTCTTGACGGTAATCAACCACAACTGGACAGGGCCATTCAGGAGATTAATAAACTTCTTAAATAAATTTTGTTGCGTGTTTCGAGTTGCGGGTTCCGTGTTTTTTCTAGGTACACTGAACACGTAACTCGTAATACGTAACTCGAAACAATCAAAAGATATGAGAACCATTATTTTCACCTTATGCATGATCTTTGTCGTTTCATTACTTTTTGGGCAAAAGCCGGAGAAGAGACTCGCCGGACTCGACGAAGAACTTCAGGAAGTTCTGGAGACCTGGCAAACGCCAAGTTTTGCAGTGGCTGTAGTTGAAAAGGACAAGGTTGTTTATGCGAAAGGGTTTGGTTACAGCGATTATGAAAATAAAGTGCCCGCTGACGCCAATACCTTATATGCCATCGGAAGTTGTTCCAAATCCTTTACCTCTGCTATCCTGGGGCAGCTACGGGATGAAGGACATGTGGATTTTGACGAAAGTCCACGCATGTACATCCCCGGATTGAAGTTTTATAATGATGAAATGAATACTTATGTAACTGTGAAGGATATGATGTGTCACCGCACCGGCTTGGCTCGTCATGATTGGTCATGGTATTTATTTCCAACGGATTCCAGGGATACCCTGATGCAAAGAATGGAGCACCAGGAGCCTTTTACAGGTGTTAGAGAGAGTTGGTATTACAACAATTTTATGTTCCTGCTGCAAGGTGTTATTGCCGAAAAAATCACCGGCAAAACCTGGGAGGATAATGTGCGTGAGCGGATTTTTAAACCCCTGGGTATGGAGCGTTCCAATTTGTCGATCAAGGAACTCGAAAAGAGTAAAAACGCAGCCCTGGGGTACCAAACCAAGCCTGATGGAACCATTGAAAAGATGGATTATTATCGCATCCGGGCCATGGCTCCTGCGGGCAGTATCAACAGTAGCGTAAATGAAATGACCAAATGGGTACAAACATGGATCCAGGGGGGTAATTTTAATAATGAATCTATTTTGCCTGAGGGCTATGTCCGGGAAGCGATGAGTTCACAAATGGTTGTGGGAGCAGGTTTGCCAGGAAAAGACAATCCTGATCTGCACATGGCTAACTATGGTTACGGGTGGTTCTTGTCATCATATCGCGGCCATTACCGCGTTGAGCATGGTGGTAATATTGATGGTTTCTCAGCGAGCACCAGTTTCTTTCCAAGTGACAGTATAGGTATTATTGTTTTAGTTAACCAGAATGGTTCTACAGTACCGGCAGTGGTCAGAAATATCATTGTGGACAGAATGCTTGGCTTGCCAAAAATTGATTGGAGCGGGGACCTTCGTGAGAATTATGAGAAAGGGCTGGAAAGTCAGAAAGAGGGTGAGGCAGGAACTGAATCCAACCAGAAGAAAGGAACCAAACCTTCCCATTTATTGATCGAATATGCGGGCACCTACAGCCACCCCGGGTACGGAAGTTTTGAACTCAATTACGAAAGAGACTCCCTTTTTGCCAACTTTGGAGAGGAAGTGAATTATGTTCAACATTACCATTACGATGTTTTTGAGCCCTTTAGCATTGAGGATGGCGTAATTGATACTACAAGGTCACCGGTATTATTGACCTTTACGTCCAATGCTTCCGGAGATATTGACGGTGTTACCATTCCGATGGAGCCGACAGTGGATCCAATAAAGTTCAAACGTACACCAAAGGAAATTGAGGTTACAGCGGAAGATCTCGAACCATACGTTGGAGAATATGAACTCGCAGGAACGACCATTAAAGTGTACATCAAGGATGAAAATGTACTCTACGTTTTTGTTCCCGCTCAACCGGAATATGAGCTGGTGGCCACAGGGGATCACAAATTCGTATTTAAATCACTTGATGGTTTCAGCGTGCAGTTCCAGGAGGCTGAAGATGGCAAGATCAATGCAGTGAAATTCAACCAACCTAACGGCATATTTACTGCGACAAAAAAGGAATAACAATGAACTGAAAAAACGGTTTTCAGTTCTTAAGTTAATAAAACACATAGTCACATAGCTGGATTTTTAATTATTGCTTTGTGGCTATGTGTTTTTTTATTTCCGCCGGATTCCCAATTCTCAAAATATAAATGCTTAAAATCCTTATATTGCAGGGCAGAACTATAGTTTTAACCTAAAATCTAAAAACCATGCCCAATAACGATCAATTTAAGTCCGTACTGCATGATGCCAAACTGATATGCCGAACCAAATTTAACGCCGTAAAAGCTATACATGGTGAAAACAACACACAAGTCGTCAATATTCAGAATGAATTAAAATCTGTTTACCGGCAATTTGATGATCCCGCCGTCTGGAGCCAGGTACTGGCATTTGATCACACAAAGATCATGAACCTCATCCTCAAAGTTGGAATAGCCGATCCGAATGACCTTGCGAATTTCATCAAGGTTACCACAGACCTGTTGAACCTTTTAAAAGATGAGGTACTCAAAGCGCCACTTGAAAAAATTAGTCAAATGGCTCCTTCTGACTGGAATCTGAAGACATTGGATGCCCTGCGTCTGACTAACCAGCGGATTGCCGGAAGGGAAAGATATTTTAAAAACCACGGTCAGGACTTGAGCCAAAATGCAGAATTCAAGCAAATTGATCAGGCATACGATGTAAGGGCAGCCGAATACCGGATGTTGTTAAACTCCAACGGTGTCCAATCTAATCAGACGGATGTCATCCTGATCACCCGTTTTGGAGAGATGATGAAACAAAGCACTGCCGTCCCGGTATTTCTGGGGTTATACAAAGGTTTAAGCGATTACGTAAATTCCAAGATCCCCAGACCTTAAAACCGGCACCGTTAGCCGTCAACCGTCTATCGTTTATCGTTTCAAAACCACAAAACCATTCATAATGTCTGGAAAAAAAATATTATTCCTTGTTTCGATCCTCTTCTTTGCCTTCACAGCCAATTCTCAGAGTTTATTGAAAGATGCGCGGAATCTTGTGTCGGCGCTGGATCTCATCAATAATCCTGGTAAAAAAATACAGGGTATTCAATCGGGTATGGCCACATCTCTTTTGGACGGTCTCCAAAATTATGATAAGGGAGTTGATGTCGATACCACCATCGCGATTACCGGTCTGGAGTTGATTGGCCCCTTTGCCCAGGACAGTCTGATCAAGTCGGTCCTGGAAGTTGATCAGGCTTTGCTTCAACTGGTTGAAAGTCGCACCTTTGACCCTTCGGATGCTGCTTCTGTACAGAATGATATCAGGAACATCTTACAATTGCGGTCATTAGCCATGCACCAATTAGGATTGGAAATAAATGATGCAAAGGCCAAAGCTCTGGCAATCCTTTACAGTTATACACAGGCACTTCCCGGCGATTCTATGGTTGTAGGTTCCTGGCGAGAGTTACTGGAACAATACGACGATAATGTTTTATTTGATAAACTGATCAATCCGGGGGCCTTCAATTTACAGGATTCCATTTCAGCTGAATTTTCTGAAAAAGTACACAACTATATTCTCGAAATATCTCAGGGCCCCAGAGCAAAGATTCTGGAATTGCTGCATGCCCGGGACGCCCTGCATCCGGCAGATTATCTTTCCGTCCCACAAACATTGGAAGAATACTCCATTCCCCCGGTCCCACAGGCATTGGCAATGAGTGTCGCCGCCCAGGAGAGTAATGCCAATGTGAAAAACGGGTTTTTACTGAACGAAGCAGAGATTATTGAAGGGCTGTTCAAATTTGTGCTCGAAAGGGCTAAGGATGAAGTAGTGATCAACTTCCTCAGCGAAATGGTCGATTCCACAGATCATCCCAATTTACTGGCGCTATTCCCGACCGTCGTTCAGGAATTCAGTAACCAGGAATTCTATTATTCCAATTCCTATATCGAAAGATTGCGGCAGGCTTTTTATGCAGATTTTCAGAAGCTGACGATTCGCCTTCCTCTTTTAATG
>QQUB01000827.1 GCA_008501835.1 Bacteroidota bacterium | reverse complement strand
GTCATACCAGGAAGTAACTTGAGACCTTCTTGAATGACAACGTGCACAATCATCAACCAACTCCTGTGACGATAGATCTGTATTCATTCTTAATTTGGGAATATTACCAGCGATCGTGTCGCCTGTTTCCTCATAATAATTCACATGAAAGCTGGCAGGTCCGTGGCAGGCTTCGCAGGCAACGTTAATTTCGCTATAGGTGGTTGAAAATGTTTGCGTCTCATTATCATAATTTTTTCGGAGATCGGTGGAGTGGCAATCAGCACAAGCGGTATTCCAGCGCATTCCCCCACTTGTCCAATGGATCCACTCATTGGGTTGAAGGTCCATGTGCGGTTGCAGGTGAAACCATTGACCTTTTTCACTATCCCAGGCAATATCAAGACATTGGTAAGCACCGTTTGGAAATTCAACAATATATTGCTGAAGAGGGAATACTCCAAAAGTATAGATGATCTTAAAGTCCTGGTTTGAACCGTCTTTTCCTTGTGTGTTTACCAAAAAGTCATTGTCTTTCTTAAAAAAACGGGTAGTGACACCTTTGTGAGTAAAAACATCATTGTTGAAATTTCCAAGGATGGAAGCGGAGTCTGCTTTTTGCATAGCCAGGTCGTGGTGGGAATCTTTCCAAAGTTGGAACTCGGTTTCATGGCAGGAAATACAACTGTTCATGCCAACGAAAGTTGCCTCAGCCAGCATTTGCTGACGATCGATCTGGTTGCCCCCTTGAGGAGAATTACAGGATGTAAGCAGAATTGTTAAGAATCCTGGAATCAGGGAAAGCCCTTTAAGAAAATGGTATTTAAAGTCCATGTGCCTGAATGGAAGTTCAAATTTTGTGAAGCTGGAAGTTACGATTTTATCTTTTTAAACTAATATTGGTTAAATTTATTTCTCCAAAATCCTTTGTAAAAATTGACTCAATTATTATGAAAATTCACTTCCTGTTGCTCGGTTTGATCCTATTAATTTTTTCCTGTGATTCTGATGTGGCTAATCAAGAAAATGATCCGCCAAACATCATTTTCATTATGACCGATGATCACTCGATTCAAACCATGAGTGCCTATGATGGCCGATTTATTAATACGCCGAATCTTGACCGGATCGCTGAGGAGGGAGTCCTGTTTACCAATAGTTTTGTTTCCAATTCCATTTGTGCACCCAGCAGGGCAGTAATGCTGACCGGTAAGCACAGTCATCTCAATGGTCAAATTGACAATTTCACCCGTTTTGACAGTAGCCAGGTTACTTTCCCAAAATTGTTGCAACAAGCTGGTTACCAGACAGCATTGATCGGTAAATGGCATCTGAAGAGTCAACCCACAGGGTTTGACCATTGGGATGTTCTAAGAGGGCAGGGGCATTATTACAATACCGATTTTTATTCAGCAAAAGGAAAGGAAAAATCTCAGGGGTATGTGACGGATATCATAACGGATAAAAGCATACACTGGCTGGAAAACCGTGATCAGGAAAAGCCTTTTTGTCTTTTAACGCATCACAAAGCAACACACCGTATCTGGATGCCGGATACATCGCTGTTCAAGGAATTTGCAGGGATCGAGTTCGAAGTTCCTGACAATTTCTTTGATGATTTTGAGGGCAGAGAAGCTGCCAAAGATCATGTAATGGGTATTGACCGGGATATGGACCTGGTCTATGATTTGAAAATGCTGGATGATGACGGCGAAATTCAGACCAAATATCGCAGGCTTTATGAGGGATTCATAGCAATGTTATCACAGGAGCAAAGAGAGGCCTGGGATGCCTATTATGATCCTGTCATTGATGATTTTCTTAAAGCTGACCTGGAAGGGGAGGAGCTGGCCCTTTGGAAATTTCAGCGGTACATGAAGGACTACCTGCAATGTGTGCGATCAGTGGATAATAATGTTGGCCGTCTTATGGACTACCTGGAAGAGGCCGGACTTGCTGAAAATACTATTGTTGTTTACACTTCCGATCAGGGGTTTTATATGGGAGAGCACGGTTGGTTTGATAAGCGATTCATGTATGAAGAGTCTTTCAGGACTCCATTAGCCATCCGGTTTCCAAAAGGAATTAAGGTTGATAATTCAATAACAGCTTTGGTGCAAAACATAGATTATGCGCCCACTTTTCTGGATTATGCAGGCGTAGAGATTCCAGATGAAATGCAAGGGAAATCCATGAAGCCTTTACTCTCAGGGGATTCAATTCAGTGGCGTGATGCCCTTTATTATCATTATTATGAACATCCTAATGAACACGGAACCCATAAACACTATGGAATCAGAACAGACCGATACAAACTCATTCATTTTTATGGAGAAATAAATACCTGGGAATTGTTTGACCTGCAGGAGGATGTCCATGAAATGAATAATTTGTACGGGCAGCCGGAATATGAAGCGTTAGTTGCGGATTTGAAAAAGCGGTTACAGGAATTGCAGGTTACCTATAAGGTTGATAGGTTTTAGTTAGCCTGTGTTACGGGTTACGGGTTACGAGTTGCGCGTTACGAGTTAAGGTTTTAAAGTAAACTATTAATTAATAGAGTGATAGTTTCAAAAATATAATAACACGTAACCCGAAACCTGTAACTCGCAACCTGAAAAAATCATTCCAATAACCCGAGGGCATCTTCAACTTCTGTGACAGGTAATTTACAAACCTTGTTCATACAGACGTAGATCATGGTCTCGCCTTCCTGTAATTTGTCTTTTAGAAGTTCCAGGTTTCCTTCCTGCGCACCACCCAGTAAAAGGGCATTTGGCAGGTAGTTTTTCAATAGATCGTCTCTTTTTTTGGCGTAGTCTTCACCAACGATGGCTACTTCATAGGGCGGGTGGAGCATATCCAGGTACAGGCTGCACCAGTCTGTGTAAAAAATGGAGCCTCCGTTTTCATGGACCTTTTCCTCCATGCCAGCCAGCATTTGTTTAGCTTTTTCGATGTATTCCTCCTTATAGAGCAGTGTGCCCAATTCAAACAGGTTTTTGGCCATAATGGAGTTAGAACCGGGGATTACACCATCGGTTATTTCAACTTTTCTCACGATCAATTCCTTATCCAGATCAGAAGTATAATTAAACATCCCCGATTTTTTATCAAAAAAGTGAGCCAAAGCATATTGAGTAAGTTTATCTGCCTCGTCCAGCCAGCTTTCCTCAAAGGTGATTTGGTATAATGAGATAAAGGCCTGAATGGTAAGCGCATAATCAACTGCAAAAGCATTTATGGAGGTCTTTCCGTTTTTGTAATTTCGGTCCAGTCGTCCATCTTTATCCATCATGTTTTCAAGGATGAAATTTCCGTTTTTTACAGCAGCCTCCCGGTAGGATTCTTCTCCAAGAGCCGCAAAGGCATCTGCATATCCCTTGAGCATTAATGCATTCCAACTGGTCAATACCTTATCGTCAAGACTTGGTTTTATCCTTTGAGAGCGGGCATCGAAAAGTTTTTGTTTGGAACTGGTTAAAGTCGCCTGGATTTCCTCAGCATTTTTGCCGGAATTTTGAGCATATGTTTCCATATCTTCCCTGGTAAACAGGATGTTTTTTTCCTCTTCCCAGTTGCCGGTTTCCATTACGTGGTAAAATTCATTAAAGACCTCTGCTTCTTCAGGGCTTAACAGACTGTCAATTTCATTTTGGTGCCAGACGTAAAACTTTCCTTCTTCCCCTTCGCTATCTGCATTGAGGGAAGAATAGAAACCTCCCAATTCATTGGTCAGGTTTTTTTTAATGAAATCAAGTGTTTCTACTATCCGCTGGCGATAAAGATCTTTACCGGTCATCTTATAGGCAGATGCATAAATACTGACCAGCTGGC
>QQUB01000347.1 GCA_008501835.1 Bacteroidota bacterium | reverse complement strand
AAGGTTTGGGTTGTAAACCCTGCTTTCGGCATTAAATTCAGGTTTAAACCCACAATCTGCCCGCAGGAATCTGACCTCACCAATACGTCCTTCAACGATCCATTGCTTTGCCTTGAGCACTGCCGGAAGAAACCATGTCCACATTGCTTCCATCAGGAAAAGGTCTTTTGATCTTGCTATTTCCAAAGCCTCTTCCAATTCTTTTGTGTTTACTGTAATAGGTTTTTCGCAAAGCACGGCTTTGTCATGCTGAAAGCATAGTTTCATGTTTTCCAGATGGTAATTGTGAGGAGTAGCGATATAAATGGCCTGAACCTCCGGATCCCCTGCCAGCGCCTCATAGGAACCGTGTGCATTTGAAACATTATATTGAGCCGCAAATTCCCTTGCCTTATCCATGGACCGCGATCCGACGGCCACCACTTCGCCTTGTTCTACAAATTCAAAATCCTGGATGAATTTATGTGCGATCTTACCGCAGCCGATGATACCCCATTTGATGGTCATGTTGTAAATATTTTGTGTGAAGTTAATGAGGAGAAATGAAAAAAGGGAACAAGATACCACCTTATTCCCTTTTTCTATTGTTCCCCTATTTTCCTTGTGACCTTTTTACCTTGATATAGCCATTCCCTCAATATAAACCCTCAAATCCTCCATCTGCTGATCCGTCATTTTCTCCTTGGTGTAATGTGGCATGTAACTTCTTTTCCCATTCAGTGGATAAGTACCGTAACGCCCAACCTGATAGACAGAATATGGCGTGTAACGGTCCATGTGTCTGTTGAGAAATTTAAAGGAGTATTTCGAGTCGTCCAGCGAAAAGAAGGCATAGCGGCCTTTGATATGGCAATGGAGGCAGCTGTGCTCATAAATGATTTTTCCATTGTTCGCATCACCTTTCAGACCATAACCTTTGGTGCGATCATCCGGGGGAGTGGTGAAAGTTGCCGGCGATGCCTGCAGGTAATTTGATTTGAGAACATTTATAGCAACCGACTTATCGCCATGATTATTAGCTGCAGCATTGACAAGGACAAGTTCATCCTCGTTCAGGCTAAGATCCTTGACTTTGAGATCGATGGTCCAAAGGTATGCAAGGATGGATTCCATTTCCCAATCCTCAAGGGTACGTCCCTGAGAGCACTCAACAGCACAGAGGTCAATAGCTCCTCTTAGGTTATTCCTGGCATTTTTTACAAGGTCACCGTATTTTTTATCATAATCGCCATTGTAGAATGAAGTCCTGTTTACAACGCCATAAAGTGCCGTGCCCTGGAGAAATGGCAGATTATTGGCTTCTGCATATTCCAGTCTGGCCTGTGGGTCTGCTACACTGAGGTCAGGGTCTTCTTTGACCATGTTGTGGCAGGAAGTACAGAGAAAATGTTTGCTTTGTCTTGACATGGTTTTTCCTTCGGCATTTTTGCTGATACCGTCAAAAATGATGCTTCGTCCATTTTCTATTGATACGCCGGGAAGCTTCATGTTGGGTTTGTGTGGTTGAGGAGTATCTCCTAATTTTTCCAGCAGGTCAGCAACGGAAGCATTTTCGTCCACCAGGATTATGGGCTTATCAACAGATCCCATGCTGATGACAAACAACAGGGCCAAACCGAAAAAAGTAATGATCAATTTTTGCATGGATCTGAATTTTAGATTTTAAAAACCCTCGAGATGGTAAAACCGAGTCTGAATTCACTATCTCCCCAGTTAGCAGTAGAGTAGGGGATGTAATCCGTTTCCACAATCCCTCTGGAATTGGTCAGGTTTAACTGGAAAATGTGACCTCCTGTATCGATCTCCAACCCTGCTCCGACAGAAGGGTAATAACCATCGGCGGTTGTCCTGTTTTCTGCAAAAGGAAGTGTTACATCTACAATCAAACCGAACACTTTGGTAACCTGCACCCTGGTTGCGACCCCCAAACTGATGATGCCATTGACATCGTCAAAATCCACAATGTTGCGATGGGTATAAGCTCCGTTGAGTTGGAGGGAAAATCCATCGGTGAATTTTTTGGCGACCAATGCCTGAATATTGAAGGCCATCCTGTCGGAGGTATTTGGGAAATAATTGATATTGCTGGGATTTTCCGACTTTGGTGAAGTGGAGATGGAAGCTGTCCCGATCAAGGTAAGTGTAATGGGACTTCCGTTTTCTTCCAGCTGTTGCAAAACACGGTATTTTGCAAATCCGGTGAGCAATTGCCGCAACCCTGACTTACCATCAGGATAACTCCCGGCACCTTTAGAGCGGTATAGTCCGATGTTCAGATCATCAAAAACACCATATTCAAGGCCTGTCAATACATCAGCAATGCTTTCCAGCCCGAAGAAAGTCTGGAAACCACCATTATCACCAACGAGATCGCCAAATCGGTGGGTTATGCGCACATCTAATTCATATTTCTTCAGCATCTCAACGGATTGAGCATTGATGATGCGTCTGTCTTTAAAGGTTTGATATACATCCTGACCGCTCATGCCAATAAACCCAAACAGCATGATCAGGGAGAAAGTTAGTTTATACATCGAAATTGGTTTTAGCATTAAAGTTAGTCTTACGGTGAAAATTTAATTAGGTTTCCAGGATACTGTTAGAAATGATAAAGCCCATGTTCAGGAGAAAAATTGTTTCCTTATTCCCATAAATCCTTTTTACCTTATCAATCCTCCGGATACCCGCTGAGGATCCAGCAAAGCAGCATATCAGCTTCTTCGGTTGTCAAATCGGTAGGGTTACCGGCAGGAGTATAATAAGGAGGCATATGGTCGGGATCTTCCTTTGGGAGATCGATGGCATGGGATTTAATCGAACCGTTTTCCAGTCGGCTCAACAATCCTTCATAATTGGTAAAATTACCTATGCCGGCAAGGTTGCCATCATGGCACCCGCTGTAGGAGCAATTCAGATTGATGAGGGTCTTAATTTCATCGTTATAAGCCACATCGATAGTGTCGCAAAGATCCGGAATTACTTCTTCCATAGTTTTATTTTTGGTACAACCAAGTGTAGAGAGCATCACAAGGCCCGAAAGAAGAATCAGGAAGGCAAAAATGTTTTTCATGGTCAGTAATGTTTGTTCACTTTAAAAATGATATTTTTTTAATCAATGATTTTTGGCTAAAAGGCGTATGCTCTTAGTCGTTTAGAATTCTCAAAGTAAATATTGGCAAAAGTTTATGGTTTGTAATGGAAGGATTTCCACCATCCATAGATATTTGAATGAAGAGGCTAAAGTAGCATCTTATTTTTAATAATTCAAGAGAAATGCCGGACGGGGTTTGTAAAATAAATTATAAATCAGCGTTTTTGAAGGTTTTCAGATTCCCGATGACTAAATAAAATACCCCTTTTACCCTGGAGATTGATAATATAAAAGGGGTATGTGTGACTACCTATTGATACAATATCTGCAACATTATTTCTGTAAAATACATCTGCTTACGATTGTGCCAAATTCCGTTTGAATTTTGATGGAATAAATTCCGGAGGAAAAACTTTTGGCATTCCATTCCAATGAATATTTACCGGGCATTTGGAATTCATCCAGCAAACAATCAACGATATGACCGGATACATCTACTACCTGGACTTGTACTTTTGAGGCAGCCTTTAATTCATAACTAATGGTTGTGGTTGCCTTGAAAGGATCGGGATAGTTGGGCAATACCTCAAGTTGAGTTTTGGCTTTATCAAAGTCTTTAACGCTAACAGCAGTAAGATTTAATTTTAGAACCCTTCCGGTAACATTTCCCGGAGGGCCGCTCCAAAACTCAGGAAAAGCCCCTCCGATGGCATAAATGCAAATATTGCCT
>QQUB01000612.1 GCA_008501835.1 Bacteroidota bacterium | reverse complement strand
TTTCCAATTTTTAGTCTTTCTCCCATCGAAATATTGACGGGAACTTCCATCTCAAAGACATTGGGGTTGATAAATTCTCCCAGTTTCTGTCCCTGGCGGATCAGCGTACCTGGAGTGACCATGGCTTCAGTCAGAATACCTCCGAAGGGAGCGTAAATGGTATATTTACTTAACCGAACCTGTTGATTCTGAATATTATACCAGGTTGATTCAATATTTCTTCCCGCAATAAATAATTTCTCTTTTTCCGTTATAGGGGAGGGTAGAGATTTGATATTTTGATTGACATCAAATTCGGACAGATATTTTTCCCAATTTGGAAAAGCATCCGGAAAGTCTAATTGCAAGTCAGGCAGTAAGGCAACGATCTGGTTGTAAAAAGCGCTTTTTTGAGCCTGAACGGAAGCATAAAACTCATCCTGATTTATTTCCAGAAGCACTTCGCCTTTTTTATAATAAACACCAGGTTTAAATTCCCTGGCACTTTTCTCAAAAATACCCTGTACCTCGGAAAATAATTCTACCCTGGTTTTTGCCACCAACTGTCCGGTAGTCCTTAAAAATATGGGCATATTATTATTCTCAACCGTATTTACATAAACACTGGTAACGGCCTTTTTCGGCACTGGTCTGGATTGCTTTTTTTCTTCTGATAATTTGTTATATACAAAAACTGCTCCTACCAGTAATAAAATTCCAATTATCCCGGTAATTAATGATCTCATGGTTATCAAATTTTATGGTTGAAAACGGAAACAATGGCTATCCGTTACACTGAAATTGATTAATATTATGTTGTATTTTTTTGAGAGTATTGATGAGAAGATTAAGCTCCTCTTGTGCAATTCCCTTTTGTAATTCTTTAATAAACTCTTTTACGACCGGAATAGATTCCTGAAAAACAGCCCGTCCTTTCTCTGTAAGGAAGATTTGCCGGGCTCTCTTATCATTTTCCACGGGAACCCTTGTTATGAAGCCCTTTCTTTCCATAGTAGCTACCAACCTTGCCAGAGAAGCCTTGTCCCGGTCAGTAAGAAAGGCCAATTCTTTCTGCATTTGACCGTCTTTTTGGCATAACTTCTTAAGCATTAGCCACTGAATTTTGGTCAGGTCTAAATTATTTTCTCTGAATTTTTCCGACATAAACAAGCTTATTTTCTTGCTCGTTCTACCCAACCAGGGTATTAATTCCTGCTCAACTTGCTCCATAAAAAACAGCTTTTTGAAAAATGATTCGCAAAGGTAAAAGAATTAATGAAAATAGGTGCATATGCAACTAAATTAATAAAAAGTAATTTTTGGAGGTAGAATAGGAGGGTAGAATTCGGCTGGAATTTCTAAATTTGACGGAAACCCTTTTTACCCACCAAACGATATTTAATGGAAGGTTTCCGAATGTCTTTAAATTTATCTTACAGTCGAATTGCTTATGCCTGGCTAATAGCTTTTCTTATGGTTTATTCCATATCCTCATCAGGTCAACCGACAATTCCTTATGCAAATCAATCCTTTAATAACTGTATATTTAGATTTGGAGGTTTTGAACGGATGGACACCACAAAAAAACAGATATACCTGTGCTTCACAGGACATGAATTTAATGACGGAGGCACAATAATCAGAAAATCACTTAAACAACAAAATACCCAGGCTCATTTCTTTTTCACAGGAGATTTCTATCGAATTAAGAGCAACAAAAAGCTGATCAGAAAACTCCTGAAAGATGGTCATTATTTAGGAGCACATTCCGACAAACATTTGCTTTATGCTAGCTGGGAAGATCGTGATGCCCTCCTAATAAATCAAAAGGAGTTTGAGGAGGATTTGACCAATAATTATTTAGAGATGGTCCGGTTTGGTATAGAAAAAAAGGATGCTCCATTCTATATGCCTCCATACGAATGGTATAATCAACAGATAAGTGACTGGACAAGGGAACTTGGTCTTTTATTAGTCAACTTCACTCCGGGAACCAGGTCTAATGCTGATTACACTACGCCCGATATGGGCTCAAGATACATTTCCAGCCAACAGATATTTGAGAACATTATTAATTATGAAAGAGAATCAACTTATGGCTTAAACGGATTTATTCTTTTGGTACATATAGGTACACACCCTGACAGGACTGATAAGTTATACAATAAACTACCAGAGTTAATAAAAGTGCTAAAAACGCTTGGATACCAATTTTCGTTAATGACTGATTATTAGGGGTCTCCAATTAAAGATGCAGCTTGATACCTAATCTGGTTAATAGTTTGGCCAGCCACAAAATTATTAGCGAAAATACGATACACCAAAAAAATCCGGTTGCTCCATTTCTTAGCCATTCAGGATATATGCCATACCCAATTACTGCATAGATAAATGGAGGTAAAATATAAGTCAATAGAGGATTCTTACCGGCAGGAGTAAGGAAATTTGCCCAGGATTTAATTCCTTTCATATCAACAAGCCAAAAAATTATTGGAAAAAGAATACAGCAAATAGCTGCACAATATAATGCCCATGCCGGAGTAGCGTATATTTTCGATATTCCACCAAAATGGGGCCTGATTAAAAAAGCTAAACCTGCCAAAAATGCACCCAATAAAAGAATACTTATTGATTTTTTAACCATTTTGTTGTTAATTCCATCAGTCCTTAACAAGAGAGAAGTTAAAATTCCAGCCATCGTTAACAGACTGTGAGCTATATGTCCGGTTTGGCCTTGAAGCCAGGCAATATCAAACGGGAAAACAGACCAGCTTTTTTTCAACCCTAACAAAAGAACGAGTAACACAGCAAAAATTAACCCCAAAAAATATTTGTTTTTGGCAGAAACGAAATATAAGACCAGGGAAATAATATATGCCCAGCCAATCAGTCCAAGGATTCCCCACCAACTGGTAGTCATGCCAGTAATTGCTCCGGTTTCTCCCTTGCGGAATAAAAATGGCAGAATGATTAATACCACGACTCCAATTCCTTTCAAAATATAAATGAGCCTGGATCGATTCGTATGCCAATCAGTAGGGTAGCGGTTCCAGATCAATACTGCAGCAATATAAAAAGAAGCCGTCCATAAACCATAAGATATGAGATTGGCTTCCCGGTTCATTTCTGCCGAATTGACCATAAAAACCCCAAGGATCAGTAAACCCAAAGTTCTTATCAATGCATGTTTCCAGAACTGGAAGGGAGAATCTCCTTTTACCTCTCTGTTTTGTACTGCAAAAGGAATTGACATTCCTACAATAAACAGGAAAGCCGGGAATACGACGTCTACAAAAGTCATCCCATCAAAATCAGCAGGTCTGTGTTTCATCCAATCGGGAATATTGCTCACACCTGCCAACTCATTCACAAAAACCATTAAAAATATGGTTAATCCTCTGAAAATATCAATGGATAAAATCCTTTGTTGCTTCATAATTCAATCTTTTCAGTAGTCCAATTTAATCAACAGAGCAAACATAAAAATTGCATCGGCTGTACCGTCCATCGTTGGTTCGTTAGTGGAGTAGTCACCTATATCATCATGGTAAACTACAAAATCATTCTGGAAAGCAGCAAATTCATCCGGTTCTGTCAATACCAATCCTTTTAAATGACTGTGAATAGTTTTAAAAATAGGGCCGTCCACCAATCCGCCAGGAGGTGTCTCTTTAAGTAAAGCTCTGGGAGGAATATGCACATCAAGAGGTGTTTCACCATCCCGGGGAATACCTGTAAACATACTGGATCCCCGTGGATGTCTGCCCAGGAGCCAATCTCTGTGAAGGACCAGCGTTTCCCTGAATTGCATATCCCTTGTCATTTTTTCGTACAATGCAATTTGGG
>QQUB01000034.1 GCA_008501835.1 Bacteroidota bacterium | reverse complement strand
CTCCCTGGCAACATTTTCCAAACGCAAAAGCTTGGCTTGAAGCTGGAAAAAATGTCATTTGCGAAAAACCTGCAGCACTAAGAATTTCTGAAGTAGAAGATTTGATTCCATTGGCCAAAAGAAAAAACCTGCTTTATGTAGTTAATCTCATGCAGCGTTACAATCCTCTTTATGAAATAGTTTCACAGATAATTGATCAAAAAATCCTTGGCGAATTCATACATGGGTTTTTCGAAAATTATGCCTCGGACGAAAACTCCCCTCCCACCCATTGGTTTTGGGACGAAAAGAGAAGCGGTGGAATTTTTATTGAGCATGCAGTACATTTCTTTGATATGTTTGAAGGCTGGTTTGGGGAAGGTGAATTATTGTCCTCCATTGAAGTGCGCAGGAAAGGCTCTGCTATCGAAGATCTGGCGGCTGACAGAGCACAAGCCGTGGTCAGGTATGGTTCCGGCATTGTCAATATGTATCATGGGTTTGATCAGCCGGATAAAATGGATCGGCAAGAGATCCGGTTACTATTTGAAAGAGGTAATATCAACTTATTTGAATGGGTGCCGACAACCATTCATATAGAAGCATTAATTTCCCAGGAGCATCTGACTATTTTAAAAAATCTTTTGCCGGATGCCACTATTAGTACCGTGGAATCCTTTTATGGAGAAAACCGGAGAATGAAAGGAAGGGAAAAAGAATTCTTCGTTGATTTCAAAATCGAACTAAATCACATAACCAACAATAAATCAAATGTTTACAAGCACCTGCTTTCCTCAATGATTGAAGATCAAATGCTTTGGCTTGAAAATCGGAACCGAAATAGAATGATTACAGAAAAAAATGCCCACAGTTCCCTGAAAATGGCTGTTGAGGCCCACCGTTCTGCATCAAGTATAAAACTTTAATTGCAAGGTAAATTGAACATAACGTGAGAAAATGAAAAGAAACAAGTGGCTTCCATATTTATTTGTTCTTCCATATATACTTCACTTCCTGGTGTTTGTGGCCTTTCCTGTATTCTTTTCCTTGTTTCTGACCTTTCATAAGTGGAATATAATTTCTCCGGTAGAATTTGTAGGATGGTCTAATTATACGCGAATGTTCAATGACAGAATGTTCTGGATTGCAATCCTCAATACCTTAAAGTTTCTGGCTATCCATATTCCCCTTCAATTGGTGATAGCCCTTGCCCTGGCAGAGTTCCTGAATCAAAGTATTCGCTTCAAAGGTTTTTTTAGGGCAGCCTTTTTCCTGCCTGTTATTGTTTCAGGGGTTGTAGTAACTATTTTGTGGCAACAATTATTCGGGTTTGACATGGGATTGATTAATAGAATCCTTGTGCAATTGGGCCTTAACAAGGTTGGATGGCTCATTAATCCGGATATAGCCATGACCTCGATTGCGGTAATGGCCACCTGGAAAAACGTGGGGTTGTACATCATTCTTTTCCTGGCAGGCTTGCAAACCGTTCCAAAGGCTTATTACGAAGCTGCTCAAATCGAGGGTGCTTCCCACTGGCAGCAGTTCAGGCGAATTACACTGCCTCTGATCAATCCTACTATTTTCATGGTGGTGATCTTGTCGACTATTGGAGGGTTTTCGTTGTTCATTGAACCATATATCATGACCGGAGGCGGGCCGCTCAACAGTACCCTGTCCTCAGTACTCTACATCTACAAACAGGCTTTCCAGTACTATCATATGGGATATTCTGCCACATTGGGATTCTTTTTCGCTTTTCTGATTTTAGCTGTTGTGATCATTCAGAAGCGGTACATTGAAAGAAATGATTGAAATGAAGAAATTTTTGACATATCTATTGCTTAGTATAGCTGCTGTTAGCTTCCTGTATCCCTTTTACTGGATGATCGTAGCTTCTTTGTCACCGGAGACTGAAATTGGCAACTTATCATTCCTACCCTCTTCATTTACCTTTGACAGTTATATTCAAATGTTTGCCAAAATTCCGATTGGGAGGGCTCTGTTCAACAGCATTTTGGTAGCCTCCATAACCACCGCCGGTGTAATTTTCTTTTGTTCCATGGTCGGTTACGCTTTATCCCGTATGGAATTCAGGGGAAAGAATCTGATTTTTTATGTCATCATTTTTACCATGACCCTACCCTTCCAGATAACCCTGATCCCCAATTACATCACCATGGTAAAACTTCACCTTGTTGACACCTACGCGGCCCTGATAATTCCCTTTTTGCTAAACTCATTTGCGATATTGCTTTTCCGACAAGCCTTTATGTCTATTCCCCAGGCCTTGATAGATGCTGCCAGAGTGGATGGTTGTTCAGAGTTCAGGATAGTTTATCAGGTGTTATTCCCGAATATTATTCCAACCATAGTTATTGTAGGCATTCTGACTTTTATGAATTCGTGGAATGAGGTTCTTTGGGCATTGATAGTCATCAGGGAGGAACAATTGATGACGCTTCCTCAAATGGTAACGCTGTTTTCCGTTGGTGGTAGAGCAGAAAGTCAATTGGGCGTAAAACTGGCTTCGGCTGTTTTCCTGGCAATGCCGATTATGATAGCGTATTCATTCTTCCAAAAATATTTCATTCAAAGTATGGCCAGTTCCGGGCTTAAAGAATAAAAAATCATTTCAATTATGGAAATCAAAAGGTCCGACATAAAAATAAAAGCCGATCCAAAAAGAGTTATTGCTAAATACCTTGATTTTGGTCCACCATTGGAGGATAACCGTGTTGGCAGGCTCGTCAGGGATGTGGTTTCTCTGGAGGAAGACAGCGTTGAACGATTACTTTCGGAAGTAAAAAGCGAGTTTGGAAACAGACATAGACATATGGATTCCATTTTCCTTGAGCATTTCCAGCATGTTGAAAGCCTGGTTCCCCAAATGGTATCATTATCTAAAAATCACCAACAGTTGACAGGGGCGTATTTTTCCATGGAATACAGCATAAGATCCGCTGCATTGTTCAATCCTTCCATTGTTGCACATCCTGATCAATCTGGTTTATCAAAAGATCAGAAAAGATTTATCATGAGCCTCAGAGCCGTTGGAGAAGGCCATATTTCTTCTATTGAATTTATCAGCGGGATTGTTGATTCGGATGGAAAAATTTCCCTGGAAGAAGAATCAAAATTCGCTACCCTCGCTCATCAGGACCATTCAAAAACCTTTCAAAAAGATAAGCTGATCAAAAGAACGGCCATCATTCCTGATTTCGATAGGAATATTTTTGATCAACTTGGCCCTTCTTTTACAAAAAAGCAATTTGAGTCTGTTCCCGAACAACAATGGCAAGACTATGACTCCCATTCTCAAAAAATCCTAGAGAACATTATGGATTCAAACTATGATGTCCTTTTCCATCAGGAAATTCCCCTTAACGAAAGAGTTATTTTCCCAAAAGCCAAACAGGAGTCAAAGGGAATGGAGGATGTAAGGTTCGTTGAATTTTCCGAAAATGGTTCATCTACCTATATTGGAACGTATACAGCCTATGATGGACACCGGATCTCCCCTCAACTCATTATTACGAAAGACTTCCTGCGTTTCAAAATTAGAACCATGTACGGTGAAGCTGTTCAGGACAAAGGTTTCGCATTATTCCCGGAGAAGATCAATGGCCAGTTTGTTATGCTGGGAAGGCAAGGCGGGGAAAATATTACCATCATGTTTTCTGACAACTTGTTCCAGTGGGAAACCTTTGAAAATATAATGATACCTGGTGAAAACTGGGGCCTTACGCAATTAGGCAATAGTGGTTCTCCAATTAAAACAGAGCAAGGTTGGCTGGTACTGACACACGGCGTTGGTCCATTTCGGAAGTATGTCATCAGTGCTATT
>QQUB01000571.1 GCA_008501835.1 Bacteroidota bacterium | reverse complement strand
ACCCGATTCTGTGGCTACATTGCGCAAGTATTCGGGCATAATAGATAAGGTGTTAATCAGTGCCCGTCTATCTCGCACAAAAAAGCAGTTGCAGTCAAAATTGGTAAACATCCATTTGTGGGGATTGAACACAAAACTATCTGCCATCTCCATACCTTCCGCCATCCATTGATATTCCGGCAAGATCAACGCTGTTCCGGCAAAGGCAGCATCGACATGGAGCCACACTCCATGTTTCTGACATATCTCTCCAATCGGCTTCAAAGGATCAATAGCAACCGTACCGGTTGTTCCGATAGCAACAACTACACAACAAGGTTGCTTACCATTTTTAATATCCTCCTCAATTTGCTTTTCCAACAATTCGGGAACCATCCGCAATTGTTCATCCACTGGAATTTTGACACAATTTTTCCTGCCAATCCCGGCAATTCCTACAGCTTTTTCAATGGAAGAGTGTGTTTGCGTAGAACAATAAACACGTAGATTATTAGGAACGCCTTCTTCGTTAGATTTAAAATCCGTAACCACCTCCCTGGCTGTCAAAATGGCTGCGAGGGAAGCCGTAGAGGCTGTATCCTGAATGACTCCTTCAAAACCTGGTGGGAAGTTCATAGCCTTCATCAACCATTCCATCATCCGTTCCTCAAGCTCAGCTGCAGCCGGAGAAGTTTCCCAGATCATACACTGAGCTGCGATCGCCGAAGTGATCATTTCCCCATACAGGGATTCCACAGATGAATTGGCATTGAAATAAGCATGGAAGTTAGGATGCTGCCAATGGGTGATCCCGGGTAAAATAATTTCCTCCAGATCCTTTAATATCGCCTCAAATCCTTCTGAATGATCAGGTGCAAATTCCGGTATCTGATCGTAAATTTCTTTTGGGCTAACCTGTGATTTTACCGGCAACGACTCCAGTTTCCTAAAATATTCATCAATCCAATCGATTATTGGTTCAACGTCTTGTTTGAAATTATTTCTATCCAGCATTATTATTCATAGTTTTATCTGAGGTGCCTTTAATCAGTCCTAATCTGTTAAATCAGTCCTAATCTGTGTTCTATCTTCATTAACCTTTTTCTTTGCCAACAAAAACAATCCCCACAGACGGAGAAATCCCCAGCACCTCGTGATACCTCGATCCCACATCAATTTTCAAACCATTTCCAAGCTGATATCCTGCCCCGAAAGTGATCTCCACCGGTTGAGTAGCTACACCAAGTCGTAAATTCAGATCCTCAATCACCTCGTATTCCACACCCCAATGAGTTCTGATATCAAAATCAATATCTTTACTCACCTCACCAAATATGTCCACTTTCTGAGAGGGGCTATATTTCAACCCCATTTTCAGAATTGAAGGCAATTTTTCCCCTTCGATCAACTCTACATTCAAAGGATTAAAAACATGAACCCCCATATTCAATTGTGGGGTAAACCTGGCCATGAGTCCCAACTCAAAGGTCATTACCCCTTTGCTACCATATTCAGGAATATTTGTGTTTAGAAAATCTAAAGCAGCACCGATAGAAAAATTTTCCATCAATTTTCGGGCATATCCCAAACTGATCCGCTGTTCATTGTATGCATCCGTTCCGTAATAATTCAGTGCCAGCCCTAGTCTGCTGTTCTTTATTGGTAGAATTCCTCCAGCGGAAACAGTGCGAATGGCATTGAGCAAAAACCGCTGCTCTGCCAGCAAACTAAACCCCAGGGCATCAACTTCAGACATTCCAGCCTGATTGGAAAAAACACTGTGTACATCCTCAAAAGCAGCTCCTACACCTCCCATTGAAGCACCTCTTGCACCGGCTACGGGAGGGGTGCCATTTTGGGCATTGAGTGCCAGGGTAGTGCAAAAAGTCAGCATCAGAAAAAACCAATTCTTCATTTTCATAAAATTCATGCCCAAATATAAGGTTTCAGGTGAAATGAGTACGGCAAAACAGGGTAACATTCCAGAACAGAAACTGATGTTTTAATAAATCCTTTATTAACCTAAACCAAATAGTCATGAAATACTTTTGGAAATTTTTGCTCGTTTTAATGATTCTTTTTTCCGGTTGTGTAAAAGACGACGACGGTAATTATACCATCTACGGCCCTGAAGACCTCGATGGTCCGCAACTGGTACACCCCTACACTACGGACCAGAATGAAATGGCCGTTTACGAATTTATGGATAACGAATTGCTGGATAATCTCCTCTACGTATATCCGGAATCCCTGATCGGAGAATTGATGGAGGCCAAAGCCGAGATGGAGAGCCTTGAGCAACCCATTGAAATCGTCTTCATCATGACACCGGGATTTGGAACAGATGAAAACTTCTTCCAATTCGGTGAACAACTGGCAGATAGATTAACTCGCCCCTACGCTTCCTACCCACCTGATGGAGTTTACAGCCTTAAAGCATTACAACTTGTTACTTCAGACACAGAGAACAGTTTTGTCAATGTTGAAAAATCCACTTATGCCAAAGCGGCCAAACTGGCCAAAAGAGGAGGTATCTGCGCAACGCTGGCCATAGCTCACAGTCTGGTACGCAGGCTAAACGGTCTCGTTCCAAGAGAGGCCACCGGCAATTGGGAAAGCGTCACAGAAACCAATGATGAAGGCAACGAAGTCTGGGACCCTGATTTCCTGAGAACCATCTACAGAGCATCTGGTGACACTGATGGAAGCAGAGGTTTAACCAATGAACAAATAGAACGTGCTCATACTGCAGATTACAGCTCCAGCTGGAGAATCAGAATCTCCAGAGCTTTGACAGCCATCAAAAGGGAAGGTACGGACATGACCAATGCTCAACTTGCCGTAAAATGCGAAGACCTGAAAAACATGATTGAAGAAAACAGAGATGACTGTCTGTTGCGGCTCCTCGGGAAAAAAACCGTAGACGGACGGGAAGTCACTGTAGGACACAGGATGACCATTACCGGCGTTGACTGCTCCAATGGTTCCATGAAAATCACCACCATCAATACCGGTAGACAGGACCGTAATAACGATTGGGAAAATGTTCCATACAACCCCGGTGAAGAAGAATGGGAAATCACTCCCGATGGCATCAATCCTCCTGCTCACTGGGAACACATCGACTGGGAAGAGTCATTTTTCTCCTGCTTCGATGAGGAACCCAAAGATCCTCAAAATGTGGATCCAACACGGGGAGAACCGGGTACGATTTATAATTAGTCGAGTTGCGTGTTACGAGGTCCGTGTTGCGTGTTAAACATTATTTAGAGAAGTGACTAATTTTATCCCGCAGCTTCAATATAAAGTTGCGGGATTACTTTTTTGCTTACCAGTTTACCCCTACCCTGCTTGTAACTCCCTTCCAAAATTCATTAAAACTGCTTCGGGGTTTTTCACACAGATAAACCGTCGTTCCATATTCACGGGCATCCACATTACTAATCCTGCCAACAATGGTTATTTGCTCAAAAAGGGCTTCAACATCCTGCCCAAGTTCATCATTGATGTAAATAAAGGATTGAATGTCCGGGTCAAATTCATCCCTGATCCAATACCTGAAACTATCCGCGAAACTAACAGCTTCCGGTAAACCATATTTTTTACCAATAACCGAAATTGCTGCCGCTTGCCCATAATTCTCCCCGTAGATGAGACAAGCCTCTTTATCTTTCACTTGTTCAAAAGCTTTGGCCACATGAGCTGTCAATTCTTCCCACCCCAACTGATCCGCATAATCCTGAGGCAGAGAGTGAATGGTTCCGTCCTCAAACCGCCTGCCCATGGTCATGCCATGTTCTTCTTCAAGATTCCGAAAATACTCAACCATTTTGACCGGTTTATAAATGGGAAAACC
>QQUB01000730.1 GCA_008501835.1 Bacteroidota bacterium | reverse complement strand
TTTAAGGTACTATCCCCCAGAAATAGTAAAAATCTCCTTACCTCGGGCTGGAAAATGATGATGATAACGATAACTCCCACATTCATGATCGTTCCAAGAATGGCAGAAAGCATATCCATCTTCAGCTCCCTCACCAACCAGCCGATAACATACAACAGCAGAACCCCGATACAGATATTGAAAGCGATATTCCCCCGCAGCAATTTGTATAACTGATACAGCAAATACCCCACGATCAGGATATCGAGAATATCCCAGATGCGGATGGGGAGAAAACCTATTTCGAACAGAAAGATCATACGAGGTCGTTAAGGGCGTAAAAATAGCGAAAAAGGGGAACTGTTAAGTCACAGGTCAATGAATTGTTATTAAAATCCTGTTTTCAATTCCTCTAATACGGCTTCACCTTCATATTAAAATACATAAACGACAATACATCTGCTGCTTCATTGATCTTTTTCGCGGTTGGTTTACCGGCGCCGTGACCGCTGCCGCTGTCAATGCGGATGATGATCGGAGCATCTCCCTTTTGGGCATTTTGCATAGCAGCAGCAAATTTCATCGAATGTGCCGGAGCTACCCGGTCATCGTGATCTGCCGTGGTAATATATGTTGCTGGATAGGCAACCGTGTCAATGTTGTGCAATGGAGAATAGGAATACAGGTAATCAAATAATTCTTCATCGGAAGCTGAACCATATTCGGCTGCCCATGCCCATCCGATAGAGAACTTTTCATATCGCAGCATATCCAGAACACCCACCGCTGGTATTGCCACCTTATACAAATCCGGACGCTGGGTCAAACAGGCACCGACAAGCAATCCTCCGTTCGAGCGACCGTAGATAGCCAGTTTTTCGGAAGAAGTATATTTTTTGTTGATCAAATATTCCGCTGCGGTCTGAAAATCATCAAAAACCGTTTGTTTACGTTTCAACATTCCCCCTTTATGCCATTCTTCGCCAAATTCCGCTCCTCCCCGAAGGCTGGCAACTGCACAAACACCTCCATTTTCCAATACAATGGAAAACAGATTTAACCGGGTAACATTGTGCGCAGGTAAAATTGGAATATTAAAACCACCATAACCATAAAGCAAGGCAGGAGCATCCCCCGTATGTTTAAACCCTTTTTTATGCACAATGAACATCGGGACCTTTTCCCTGTCGTAACTTTGAAACCACTCCTGCTTAATGACATAATCATCTGCATTAAAAGCTGTTTCCGGCTTTTTATACAATTCTGAAGTGAATTCATCCATATCCAACCTGTAAATACTGGCTGGTTGAACAAGGGTAGAAAATCCATAAAAGACCTCATCCTTATCTTCACCTGTAGTAATTTCCGTTACGGTTCCGATCCCGTTAAGATCAACGGTTTTTAATAAAGCTCCCTTCGTATCAAATATCTTCAGTTGTGAGGAAGCATTGTGGAGATAGTCGATGATAATTTTGTCTCCAACAAGTTTGGCATTTCGGATCACATCATTCGAGGCGGGTACTATTTCCTCCCAGTAGCCTTTTTCCGGGTGAGCTGTACTTACCAAAATAATTCTCCAATTGGCAGCACCATGGTTGGTTTTGATCAACAATTTTTCTCCAATATTGCCTATTACTTCGAAATCATGTTCGAAGGTCTCAACAATGGACTCAAAATACAGATCACCCGAACTCAGGTTCTGAAAATACAAAGCATTGCCATTGGTGGATTCCGAAACGGTCAGGTATAAATATCTTTCGTCCGAAGTGGTTCCTCCACGGATATTTCTTTTGGCATTATACCTGTCAGCAAATGCCAGTTCGTCTTCTTCCTGGGTCGTACCAACTTTGTGATAATACAACTGGTGAAATTCATTAACCGCCATAATATCTCCACCATTTCCATTTTCCGGGTACCGGCTGTAATAAAAACCGTCATTTAACCATGCAATCCTGGAGAATTTCACGCCTCTGATTGTGTCATTGAGAATTCTTTTTGACCGGGTATCCATGATCCTGATTGTCTTTCGGTCAGAACCACTTTCAGCTACCTGGAATGCCAGCAGGGAACCATCTTTTGAAAAACTATAATCACCAAGTGACACGGTACCGTCTGTAGAAAATTTGTTGGGATCGAGCACCAGCTCAGGTTCATCAAAAATATCTTTCATTCTGTATAGGACATCCTGGTTTTGCAATCCATCATTCCTGAAGGTGTAATAATGGCTTCCGTGGAATTCCGGAGCAGAAAACCTTTCATAATCCCAAAGTTCAGCCAGGCGATTGACCAGCGTGTCCCTGAAAGGCATTTTTTTCATATAAGCAACATTAAGGGCTCTTTGATTTTCAATCCAGTGGTCGCGGGAAGGAGAATCGTATTCCAGCCAACGATATGGATTGCTGACCTTTAAACCAAAATGTTCCTCAACTATGCTAGTATCCCTGTAAGTTTCCGGGTACTGAATGGCGATGGGTTTGAAATAGGTTGCCGGATCTATGATTTCCGCTTTTTGGTTGTTCAGGCAGGAAGAAATCAATATTGAGGTTAGAAAAAGGAAGGGAATAAAATATCTAATACTCATTTATGGTTATTTTTGTGAATAATGTATTCCTGCAAATTGATTATAAAAAACCTCTTTACAGAAAAATCGGGGGTCAAATATATAAAATGCAATATATGAAATTTTCACGGCAACTACTATTATTGATTCTCCTAAGTCTCCCTGCAAGCACCCTGTTTGGTCAGGAATTACGTGAAAATGAACAGGGCGAAAAGATCATTGTCTGGCCGGATGGCTCCTGGCAGTATTTTTCGGATTTTGGCAGTGACGACCCAGGGACTTTCCATGGAAAAAAAGAAGACAAGGGAGATCGTTCCTTCCCGATTTATGACGGGACCATCGAACCCCTGGAAGGATATGTTTCCATAACAGAAAATGATATTCTTAAAATTGCCGTTAGAAAATCCCAACTGGCTCAGGAAGCAGCGAATATTGCCTCCGAAAGGGCACAACAAGCTACCGCTGCCAGGCAAGCTATTGAAAAGGAACTGGCTAACGCGATGAGTGCTGCAAATGCTGATCAGGAACACATTCGCAGAATAAGGATTCGCCTGGAGGCAGCCAAAAAAACCGAACTATCCACCTCTCTGGAAGCAAACGAAGCCAGAACCGGAGCTGAAAGAGCCAGAGAGTTGACGGCAAAAGGCGCCTATGTCGAAGAGTTCCTCGAAAAACAGGAATCCAAAAAGAGGCAATCAGAATTATCGCGGGAACAAAGACAGATCTCCGGCCAAAATTACCAAAG
The DNA here is from genome assembly GCA_008501835.1 of Bacteroidota bacterium. Taxonomy (GTDB): domain Bacteria; phylum Bacteroidota; class Bacteroidia; order Chitinophagales; family Saprospiraceae; genus BCD1. Next base: position 554 of record QQUB01000730.1, on the reverse strand, counting down.
CCTGCTTCCTTTAACGGAAAACTACCTCGGTGAATCCAACAGGGATGACCTGATCATGAACCCGCCACCTCCACCTTGCACCATTGTCTATGACGGCATGGATGAACGCACCAAACGGCCCCGCAGGGATGTACAACAGGAGGTGCTTTTCACATACACTGATGAACGTCTGAGGCCATTTCTGAAGGACAAAGAATACTTGCGGTGTGAAGGATACTTAACTTCCATCGGAGGAGGTTTCAGATATTTAACTTTGGTGTTTACCTTTGCATACCCAAATGCCCGGGAAGCTTATGGCTTTATTGAAAAAGGCAGTGTTCTGACCATCAAAATGCTGAATGGCACTTTTGTCAACCTTTTCTCAGGAAAAATGGATATGGGCAGGTATGATACCAATAGTCAACTCCTTACCTACCAGGTTCACTACCCCATCGACCGGGGACAATTGAATTTGCTGGAAAAAGAAGAAGTGGATGCATTCAGGGTTTTCTGGAGCAGCGGTTATGAGGAGTATGAAGTGTTTCAACTGGACTTTTTCCAAAGCCAGTTGAATT
>QQUB01000759.1 GCA_008501835.1 Bacteroidota bacterium | reverse complement strand
TGAACAAGTTACTACTCTGCATATCCAGATTGGAAAGTTCGAGGTCCCAGCCGTTTGCATTACCAGACAAAATATCTGAAAAAGCAACCGTATAACAGCCCATCAACTCACCTTCACGGACAATATCATAAGCTCCCCTAAGGGCTGCTTCCAGGTCTTCTCCGGTCTTAAACACCTCATCAATACTAACCCCTTCTGAAGTAGTGACATTGGTAAAAAATCCTTCACAGGCATAGAAGGTTAAAGCGGAAAAAGCAACAACGATTAAAAAAGATATTTTTTTCACAATTACATTTTTAGAGTAAATCCAAAGGTATAAGTTCTCGCAGACGGAAGATTGTATCGTACCGTTCCCTGTATCGGACTCTCCGTACCATGCATTTCTCCATCAGGATCCAGTCCTCGGAATCGGGTCAAGAGGAACAAATTCTGAACAGCAGTATAAATTCTCAATGAACTATTATTCCTTCCCAAATTTTGGAAAGTATATCCCAAATTAAGATTTTTCAGTCTCAGGTGATCTCCTTTATCCAGATACCTTGAAGAGTGAAAAACTCCATTTACACCAACCGCTCCGGTAAAAATTCTGGCCTGGGGTACATCTGTGTTCGTATTCGTAGGCGTCCAGGCATTCAGCTGATTGCGATTCACATTATCACTCCATGCCATATTGGTCTCCAAATTAAAATCAGCCATATAAATGGAGTAACCTGTTTTAAAATGTAGAAAGGCAGTCAGGTCAAAATTTTTGTACATAAAAGTACTGGTAATTCCTCCTGAAAACCGGGGAATTCCATTTTCCAGAATCTTTCGATTAGCCGCTGACACATCATTAACCAATTGATTGCCTTCCAGGTCATAAAAGAGAGCATTACCGTTAGAGGGGTCTACTCCTGCATATTCTACCAGGTAATAGCTCCCCACAGGATACCCAGGGCTAATAATCCGCCGGTCGATCACAATATCCTCCTGGATTCCGTCACTATCTCCATCTATCAATTCCAGCACTTTATTTTTTAAAGTGGCTCCATTCAGTGCGAGATTCCATTTAAACGTTTTGGTAAAAATTCTGGATACCAGTTCAAATTCAAGCCCCTCGTTTCGAATGGCACCTATATTTTCCCAAATAAAGTCCACCCCATTTGTAGCAGGAACTGGTCTTTCCAACAGCAAATCGCTGGTAATGCGAATGAAATAATCCATACTTCCTATCAACCTTCCCTTCCACAAAGAAAAATCCAGCCCCATATCCCATTGCCAACTTTTTTCCCAAGTAAGGTCTTCATTCTCCAGAGCTGAAATCACATAACCCGGCTCTCCGTTATAACTATGAGAAAAATCCACCAGGCTTTTGGAGGCTGAGTTATCAATCGCTCCGTTTCCGGAAATCCCCATGCTCGTTCTCAGCTTTAAGTGATCCAATGGTTCAACCTGGACAAAAGGCTCATCTGAAACCATCCATCCTGCAGAAATGGCCGGAAAGAACCCAAAACGATTATTCTTCCCAAAACTTGAAGAGCCATCGTATCTTGCAGATAAATTAAGAAAATATTTCTGTTTATAGGAATAACTTATTCGTTCAAAAATGCCGAAGAAAGCAGCATCGGTTTTCCAACTACTTGAAGAAGTCTGGGCAGCTGAATTCAAATAAAGTTGATCGAGATTATAAAAACCGCTTCCACTGGCATAAATTCCCTGGTAAGCATCTCTGGTAAGATGAATACCTGTTTCAGAAATAATTTTGTGGACATCTGACCAATTGTCTTCAAAACGCATCATAGAGGTCCAGTTATAATTGGTTGTTTGCCTGGAGGCAGCGCCCCCCGAGCCTGAACCGAACCCCCAATAAGTATATTGACCAAATCTTTGATTTTGCAATTCATGGGCCAATTCAGCAGCAAATTCTGTCCTGAATTTTAGTTTCCTGACAGGTGACCATTCAAGATGACTGTGGGCAAGCACCATGGTATTATTCGCTTCGACCCGGATATCGTTGAGCATTGTATATGGGGTTATACTTCCCAGGTAATCATATCCATTAGAAGTTGCATACTCCTGATAATAATATTGCCCGTTTTTATCCAATACATCAAGGTTAGGGACAGCCCAAGCTGCACCCCCCCAGGCGGAACCTGCAAATAGATTTCCAGTTCGTTTATCGTTGACCAGACCAACATTTAGCGAAATTCCGGCACGCCATTTTTCGCCAATCTTTTGTTCCACCTTCGCAATCAAATTATATCGCCTCAGACCTATGGTATTCAAATAACTGTCCTCACTCCTAAAGGTAGCTCCTAAATAATACCTGGTCGAGGAGGTTCCTCCGGACACCCCGGCAGATGTTTCTTGAACGAACCCTTTCCTGAGCAGCAACGACTGCCAATCCACAGAAGGTTCAGTGGCAACATTATATAAAAGACCAGAGGATAAACCAGAGTTCATGGCTGCTGTATTCCAAAAGGCAGCAAACTCCCTTCCATCCAATAAGTCATATTTTTTTGTGACCTCTGAAAACCCTGCATAGGAGCTGATTGTTACCTCCGGATCAGCATGAAAATCGCCGGATTTCGTAGTCACCAATATCACTCCATTAGCACCTCTGGCTCCGTAGATGGCCGTTGACGACGCATCTTTGAGAACCTCAACAGACTTTATACTATTGGGATCGATGCCTAGGAATGGATTAGTTGAAAATCCTAAAAGCACCCCCGGCTGTGCCGCTAGAATGAGTCCGTCCACAACGATCAATGGTTGGTTACCCGCATTAATGGACCCGGTTCCTCTGATCCGAATATTGGCCTCGGCATTCAGTCCACCGGAAGCATTAGTAACTACCACCCCCGGCATTCTGCCCTGCAAAGCTCGTTGAAAAGTAGGCACAGGCACATTATCGAAAGCCTCACTGCCCACTGAAGAGATCGCGCCGGTTATCTCTCTTCTTTTTTCACTTCCGAAACCGAGCACCACCACTTCTTCCAGTCCGCTCGCCACAGGCTTCATAACTACAAGTAGGTGGATAGAACCGTCAAGGTTTACCTGCTGCTGCTCATACCCCAGGTAATCGATGTACAACTCAGCGCCGAGAACAACATCTTTTAACAGCCATCTCCCCTCCTCGTCCGTCACAGTTCCTTGTCCGCTATCTGCAACACGGACAGTTGCCCCTTCCAGGGGTTGATCGAAGTTGCCGATCACTTGGCCGGATACAGTAACTGTTTGCTGAGAAAAAAGAAATACAGTAGAAACACAAATAAGCACCAAGGTGAGGAGTAGTTTTTTCATGCTGGGTCGGAGTTTTACATTGATTGACTAAAATACGGCAATAACACGAATAACAGGTAGGAAATTTTGATGTTTTTAGAAATGTTAGTGATTTTTTTGGGGATGTCTGATTTTTACAATTTTGGATAAAGATAAGTTCTTTTCTTTTGGGCAAATTTTCTTGATTTACAATCCAGCCAATTATGAAATTTAAAATTCATCACGAATTTCCAGAAACTGATCAAAAGTCAAAAATAAGAGAAGGGTTTGATTATATACCAGATACCCATTTTTTAAGAACAAATTTTTTAAGGGGAAATTCTATTTTTAAGAATTTCTTTAGTTTTTTAGGAACGGGCTTTCTAATAGGCCTTAGTTCATTGACAGGAACCAAAGCTTCAGCAAAGAACCTACCATATATTGATAATACAGGAAGTGTAACAATCTACAGAGACGAAAAACATGCAGAAGCTCAAAGAAAAATTGTCGCCTCACTTCTCAATAACTCTTTAAAAGACAATGATCCTATACCAATCGGGTATGCTAGTGAATCTTCCTTTGTGAACGAAGTAATGGAAGAATTTCTAACTCCAGAAGAAAATTACATTAAGGGGATTGCTGGAATAAGACAACGTCCTACCCGAACATTTAGACTACCACGTAGTACCTCCAGAAGGAGTTTTTGGAACACTAAAAACACAGAGCCCATTCCTGAAGCAAGCAAAAATTTTAGAGTAACCCGTCGGACCCCAATCTTTTACCTTCCGGAAGATTACCTCGTTTCCCTCGAGGTTTCAGATGGTACAATAATCATCCAGGATTTTAAGGACGAAGTTTTTGATAAATTAAATTCTATCGAACAGAAACTTTCAAAGGTAGATGAAAGAAATTTTTTTCTAACCTTTTCAGGTATTCTGGATGGTGTTCTATCATCATTGATAGCTACCGGTCTTATGGCTCTTGTTTTTAGGGGAAAAAATAAAACATCAACAGAAAATTCATCCTCAATTGAATCAAATAATTTAGGCCTTGAAGGCCCTGGGAATGTCCAATCTGTATCTGAGGATTATTTAAAAATGAATTACCAGGTTCCTCAGCAAATGAAAGATTTATTTCTTTTACACAAATCCTTAATGGCAGTTTGTTTGCAAAGTACAACAAACCCGAGCATCCAAATTAGCGACACTCAGGTAGAGAATATCAAACAAAGTTTAATGATTCAGGAACTTTTAAGCTTTGCCCATTCTATTAATTCAGAAAACCCTCAAATGGCATATAATGAACTAGAAATGGCATATAATGCCTTGCTAGAAAACATGTTGAAGCAGTTAAGTAATTCTATGAGTCCTATATTGAATATATAATCAAGAATGGTAAAAAAATTGTAATTCAGAAAGTTCCCTCTTGAATTATTTGTAATTTTTTAATATATTCTTTGCATAACCCATATAACCGATAGTCAAATGATTAATGCACTTTTAATCAATGGAGATTTTCCTACCTTAAATTCTCTTAAAAACAGTATTGACCAAAATTGTCCAACCATCAAAATTTGCGGATTAGTTTCCAATTATTCTGACATTAATGATTTAATGAAAGAATTCAAGCCTCAATTACTTTTCATTGAAAAGGGGAAATGTAAAAATAGATGCATAGAGTTACTAAAAAAGTTGAACTCTTTTGAAGGAGAAACAATCATTGTGGCTGACGAAAAAGAATTTGCTTTTAATGCTATTAATTTTCGAATAGGAAGTTATTTATTAAAACCGATTGATAAAATTGCATTGGTCAATGCTGTTCAAAAGGCCAACAAACGACTAGATATCAAAAGAGAACAAATTGAAAAAAAGGATTTATTAGATAAAATCTTTAATAATCAGCCTGGGTTTGAATTAATTGGGATACCAACTATAGATGGACTTGAATTTATTTCAGTTAATGAAATTATTAAATGCGAAGGCCTTCAAAGCTACACTCGAATTGTAACCATTCACCAATCATGTACAATTAGTTCCAATAATATTGGGGAAATAGCAAAAATGCTTGGTCCTTATGGATTTTTCACTCCTCATAAATCATATCTGATTAATTTAAATTTTCTCAAAAAATACCACCGTGAGGGAATAATTATTCTCCAGGATGGTTCCCAAGTGCCTCTGGCTCGACGGAGAAAATTAGATTTTCTAAAACGAATAAAACGTTTGTAAACCGAAGATTTCTAAAAATCACCGATAATTTCCATTTTCCTGCCGTTCGTAAAACAATTAGCAACACAAACTTATTTTCTTCGAAATTTAAGGTAGAAAAAATATTGATTTAGCAAAACATATGAACTGTAATTCCTTTCAGTATTGAAAACATATATTTATCTTCTGAGGAAAGAGCCACCGAATCATTTAATCAACAAACCGGTATTACAGATGTAGTTGTAACCTTGAGAAATGGCGATAGATTTATTTCATCTTTTTTCAGCTTCGAAAAAATACACAAACAAAGAATTGAGCATTCTAAATCAGGACTTTACTTATCTGGATCATTCTTTTGGGCAAAAGATATGATTCTAATTGATAATTGTAACAGATCTAGTATAAAAAAGGTAATTGAGGAATTAATAGATGAAGGAAATTTTATCAATGCATTTAGAAGAATAGGAAATTTTCACTCCAACAATATTGATCATGATTGATTTTACCGTCAGTTTCATTGCAAATCAATTGACCGAATATTTAGAAAAGTATTCCAACAATGTGGATGTTGAAGGTGGGAATATTGCAGAAATTGATGGAGGAATCGGTGAAAAAGTAATAATTACACTTGTAAACATTGAGGAAGAACACACGCTAACAAACCAAAAATATACAAAAAAGATAAATAACCAACTCATAAAAAAAGAGCCGCCAATTACTTTAAATCTTTATTTCCTAATCTCCTTTGGAGTAAAAAACTACCAAAACAAATTATTTCAAATGACAAAAACTTTGGAGTTTTTCCAAATAAATAAATTGTTCACGCCAAATTCTCATCCTGACCTAAAAGCTCAAGGAATTGAAAAATTAGTCTTTAAACTTTTCACTATGGATATGGAACAATTGAACGACTTATGGGGAATGTTGGGCGGAAAATTTTATCCTTCACTTTTTTACAAAGTCCGATTAGTAGAAATTGAAGCAAAGCAATCTGATGGATTGGGGATCCCTATTGAAGAAATCGAAGTGGATGCAAAACTTAAAGAATAATTAGTGATTACAAAAAACAAATATCAGCCTTTAGTCAATATCTCTTTTAGACATGAGTATTATTTTGCCTCAAACCAGGGCAATCTAATACCTGGAGGATGTTCTGATTTTGTTTGCACTATCTCAGATTTCACAAAAAACCAACTTAAAAATCTTGGTATACAATTTCGCCCATTTAATAAGGGATTTGAATTATTAGCGAAAACTGATGATCTGGAATTCTTAGAGTCATTCAATAAACCTATACACATTGAATTAATATATAGGAATCCACTTTTCTTACATTTTACAAAAATTGCGGGATTGCCTTTTTCTGAAATTTTCGAAAGAAACAAAGTTTTCTTTTTTTCTAACAGGCACCCCCTCAATCGCTTCGTTACCACTTCCAATAATTTCGTTTCCAACAAAGATTTTATTGAGAAAAAAACTAGCTTTTTAAAATTAAAAAAAGCGTTAGTCAAGAAAAATATAAATAAAGCAATCTTTGATTTTCAAACTAATATCATATCAAATTTAGAATTGAAATTTACCCCTCCTTTAAATGGAGAGGCGATCCCGTTAAAAAATCTTCCTGAAGGTGTTTACAGTAAAGTCCAATATTTTGATAGAAGCAACACCATAATTGGAGAACAAAAATTTCCAAACCAGGGTGCTTTTTTGACTAACAATCCAGATTTGGTTGGTGTAATAGAAGTTTATTTGAATCGAATTTCAGAAAAATATTATACAATCAATTTCAATAGAAAGAAAGCTTTTTGGAACTACCTGATTGTAGCGAATAAGGGCGCTATTGTAAAAATGGAATATAAAAAACCAAAAGAAACGAAAATCAAAATGATTTTTGGAGAAGGTGATATTGAATTTCAAAAACTATCCATTGAGAATCAATTTGATTCCTACAAACAATTTTTAAAAAAGGTAGAAAAAACATTATCACCTTCTGACAATGAACTTCTTATTTATCGATCAGATAAAAAATTGCCAATTTCAGAAATATTAAATACTGGTATAATAATTAAGAAAAAGAACCGCCTGATACAAAAAAGAGATACCATAAAATCTGTAGCCAATCCCATCCCATCCAATGTGCTAAATATTGAAGAAGATAAACACAACCATCATATTTTTTCTCTTATAGATGTGTCAAATTGATTTGGGATAAATAATGAATTAAAAAAATAAAATTGTGATGATTAATAACCTAAAAACACCGGGGGTATACATTAATGAAATTTCTTCATTGCCTCCTTCCATTGCATCAGTAAGTACTGCTATCCCAGCTTTTATAGGGTACACAGAAAGAACTATTTACAAAGGTAAAGATCTTCAATATGAACCTCAAAAAATAACTTCCATGGTGGAGTACCGCCAATATTTTGGTGGCTCTCAAAAGGAGGAAGATCTAAATATTGAAATTATTGAACAATCTTCCCCACGAGACATTACAGTTAGGGTAGGCTTTAAGGCACCTCCAGCGGGTAAAAAATCCAGGCACTTGATGTATTACGCTTTGCAACATTATTTTGCCAATGGAGGGGGGCCTTGTTACATCGTTTCAGTTGGAACATACACTGCTTTTGGTAGTCCTATTCCCTCAGGAAGTGACACTACCGGTCTTGAAAAAGGATTGAAGGAAATTGAGAAAATTGATGAAGTCACCCTTATTTTATTCCCTGAAGCTCAAGGGTTAACAGATGCTTCAGCTTATTACAAGTTAGCAAATTTATCCCTTGCTCAATGTGGTGTCTTAAAGGATCGATTTGCATTAATTGAGGTTTATCATACTAATTTCGACCCGGCACTTTCTTCAATAAACGGAGATGGAGTAGGTACTAATCCAACTGGTATACGAACAGGAATTAACTCAGATCAAGTTAAGTATGGTGCTGTATATTATCCTAATCTGGAAACAAACCTTACATATGATTATAAAGAAGATATAAAGATAAGCAGTCATTCCCTTGATGGAGCGGCAGTGCCAGCTGCCAATACATTAAAGGGCAAAACAATATCTGAAATAGAAAACCTTAATAACGAGGCATACCAAAAGATAAAATTGGCCCTAACTCAATTATACGTTGAGTTGCCACCAGGTCCATCAATGGCTGGTATTTATGCTAGAGTAGATAGAAACAGAGGTGTTTGGAAAGCTCCGGCAAATGTAGGGGTTCAAAATGTAATCAAGCCAGTGATTTTACTTACAGATCAACAACATGGTGAATTAAATGTCGACTCAAATTCTGGAAAATCCATCAATGCCATAAGAAGCTTTTCTGGGAAGGGAACAATTGTACGAGGTGCCAGGACGCTTGCAGGTAATGACAATGAATGGAGGTATGTTTCGGTTCGTCGGTTCTTCAATATGGTTGAGGAATCAACAAAAAATGCTACCGAACAATTTTTATTTGAATCTAATGATGCCAATACCTGGGTCAAAGTGAAATCAATGATAGAAAATTATTTAACGCTACAATGGAGAGCAGGTGCTTTACAAGGAGCGACTCCGGAGGAAGCTTTCTATGTAAAAGTTGGATTGGGAGAGACTATGACCCCAATTGATATTTTAGAAGGAAGATTAATAGTTGAGATCGGCATGGCTGCTGTTAGACCTGCAGAGTTTATCATTCTAAGTTTTGTACATAAAATTGTAGAATCTTAGACCAGTTGAAATTAAAATCGAGAAATTATGCCTTCAGAAATTAAAAATTTAGAACAGAAAATTTCCTTCAAAACCGATGAATTGAAAAAAAAGGAGGAGATAGCTGGATTTTACCGTGAATTGACAGATGAAAAGTCGGATTCAACCGGTCTACCCATTATTCAATTACTCACAGAAAGGATTGATCATTTAAGTGAATTACATGACTTAATCCAAACCGATTTCAATCGGATTCAACCACTCCTTTTTTCCTGTCATCAAGAATTCGAACAAGCATGTAAAAGTGCAGACAATATGGTCGGAGACATTGATAAAATGAAAGAAAAGTATGACAAAAACAATGCCATTTTAGATGTATTCGATGTCAATGATTTAAAGTTGAAAATTAAGAACTTCTTTTCAGAGGTCACAATTGGTGGAAAAAAAATAACGCCAATAAAAGAAGGTATCGAAAGTAAAAAGAAAGAAGTCGAGAAGAAAGACAAATCGTTAGTAAAATTCTCAATAGATAATCTATCCGAAATCGATGTAAATCAAAAACAAGGAAAAGTTTTACAATTACTAACGTCAGGTATACGAGACCTAACTTCACAAATAAATAATGCACACCAAGATTTAGATGACAAGACAACGGCATTAACCACCGAAATTGAATCCTTAAACCAACAAAAACTTGAACTAAAATTTGAGGCAGAAAAAGATGCTTTGGGAGGTCAGGCTAACCAGGAACCACCTCCGGAAATGGGGGAAGATTTAAAGAAAAAGAAAAAAACGCTGGATGAAGCACGGGTGGCTATGGAGGCTGCCTCGGAAGCATTAATTACAACCGAATCTTTGGTGGAAAAATCCGAAAATGAGCTTTCTCTTTTAAAGGAATATGAATCAATTGTTAGCCTTTCATCCGAAAATTCAAAAGAGGTAAAACTCAACATGGAAAGTTTATTGAATTTGTTAGATGGATTATTGCAAGTACTCAACAATTTTAAAATAGATGACCTAGGTAAAAAAGTCGAAAATTTATTAAAAATCACTGAAAAAGCCGAAGAGCTTTTAAACCTTTCGACCGGCATTGCTCCTGACAACGAAATCCTCACAGAATTAAGAAACATAGTCACAACACACGACAATCAGATAAAAACCAAAACAACGGTAACAGAAAAGGAGGAAGACCTGATATCAATTTTCAAAAATATAAAAACACTGATAGACAGCTTTGCTATTAAAGCAGATGGAATGTTAAAAGTTCTAAATGATGAATTTGTTAATAGCAAGATGGGAGACTTAGAAACTGCCATAAAAGATTTGAAAATAGATGAAGCCGAACAAAAAAAATTAGAAGTAAAACTGGGCAAAAAAATAAAAGAAAGAGACGATAAATCAGAAGAACTTGACAAGGTAACTGAAAAATATAATGATGCCCTAAGAGTCTTTCAAACCGCAGATATTTTTTGGGATTAATTGACAAATTACTTATTAAAAATAATTTATTATGGCTGATTATCCATTAGCAAAATTTCATTTTCAGGTTGATTGGGGAGGTACCAAAATCGGCTTCTCTGAAGTGAGCGGATTAGATGTTGAAACCGATATCATTGAATATAGGAGCGGCGCCAGTCCGGAATACACTCCAATCAAACAACCTGGTTTAAAAAAATATTCCAATATCACACTTAAGCGAGGGGTTTTCCAGTCAGATAATGAATTCTATGACTGGTGGAAAGAAACACGCATGTTCCAGGAAGGTAATAGTACAGGTTCTATTTACAGGAGGGATATTACCATCAGCCTTCTAAATGAAGAGCATGAACCAATAATAAATTGGAAATTAAAACGAGCCTGGGCTTCAAAAGTTCAATCTACTGATCTAAATGCCTCAAATAGTGAGACTGCAATTGAAACTCTGGAAATTACCCATGAAGGCTTGGTAATCGAAAACAACTAATAATGGCGACCTATTACCCAACTCCAGGTTTTCATTTCAAAGTAGAATTTGATATTGGTGGTATTAAGGAAGAAGATGTCCATTTCCAGGAAGTCAATGGATTATCTGTTGATATTGAAACAGAAACCATCAAAGAAGGGGGCGAAAATCGTTTCAGCCAACAATTGCCAAACAGATCCACATATTCTAACCTTATTCTAAAAAGGGGAATACTGGTCGACTCTGGAATTATAAATTGGTGCAAAGATGCAATTGAAAAACTTGATATTAAACCGGCAACGATTTGGGTAAAAGTTTTAAATGAGCAACATCAGCCTTTACAAACCTTTAGTTTCATCAAAGCCTGGCCTAAAAAATGGGAACTGTCCGGTTTAAACGCTCAGCAAAGTGGCCTGCTGATTGAGACAATAGAGTTTGCGTATCAATACTTTAAAAAGGTCGAATAAAACTCATGATTTAACCTAACTAATTAAAATTTCAGGGAATGCCAATTCAGATCAAAGAACTTGTTGTCAAAACAACTATAAATGAAAAAAAAGAATCCATTGTCCCGGATCAAGACTCGAATATCAACAATTATGACATGGATAACCTGATTCAAATTTGTGTAGAACAGGTTCTGAATATTATCAAACGAAGTCAAGAACGGTAACTCAATATGGGAGGATTATTAGAAAAACTACGAATCACATCATTTGATGACCCCAAAAATTGGCAAGGAGGTATTCCCCTGTTTACTTTTCAGGCAATGTTTAACCCTGAATCATTTTCTATTGATACTCAAATTGAATACTGTACTGAGGAGGCTCCTGGAAGTACTTCATCTCCAGCAAAATTTAGAAATATAAGACCAAGGTCCTTTAAATTGGATTTACTGATCGATGGGACAGGAGCCTCAGGAGAAAAAGTAGAAGTGGAAGTTGAACTTCAGAAATTTAAGGCTACAGTAGGTTATTTCGGTAAAATTCACCGGCCGATGTATCTGGTAGTCAGTTGGGGAACATTTTTAATTACCTGCGTTCTGGAATCATACTCTGTAAACTATAAATTGTTTCGTCCAAATGGAACCCCTTTACGAGCAACCATTTCTGCTTCCTTTAAAGAATTCCGCCCAAGAATTTTGGAAGCATTAATAAATAATAAAAGTTCTCCTGACCTGACTCATTCGAGGCAAATAGGAGCTTCTGACAGACTCACTTTAATGGTAAATGAAATTTACGATACGCCCAAATATTATATGCAGGTTGCAGAATTTAATCAATTGAACACAATAAGGAATATTTCCGTTGGAAGTAACCTGCTGTTTCCACCTTTAAAATAAAGGAATATGACGATAGGAGATTTTTTATCGACAACTCTAAAAAATAATGACCTAACTACTTTCAAAATTTTTGTAGATGGCAACCTTATTTCAGAACAATTCCCATTAATGCAATTCACTACGAATCATGAGATTAATAAAATCCCAAAGGCTACCATAGTTTTTCATGACGGTGATGCGGCACAGGAGGATTTTTTAAAAAGTAACTCTTCTGATTTCGAAAAAGGGAAAAGGATTAAAATTTTGGCAGGTTACCATATGGATGAACATCTTCTATTTGATGGAATTATCACAGGTCAAAGAATTAGTGGAAAAGCTACTTCATGTACCTATATCCATGTTGAATGTCAACACGAAGTTTATCAACTAAACAATCGGAATGAAAATAGGAAGTTTAAGGCTCAGAGTGAGGATTCTTTATTTTCGGCTATTCTTAAAAATTATCCGGACATAAAACTAAACACCAAAGTCAATAAGGATTTTAAAAAAGAAATTGTTCAATCTAATGTCAGAGATTGGGATTTTTTAGTTAGTCGCGCGGAAAGGGCATGCGCTTTTCTTTTTTTTAATGAAAAGGGAAAATTGACAATTCAAACTCCCCAAATGGACGGGCCAAAAGTTGCCAGCCTTAAATTCGGTGAAGATGTTTTTGATTTTGATTTGAACTCGGATGCCCGTAATCAGTTTTCTGAAGTTCAGGTCAGCGCCTGGAGCGGTTCTGACCAATCCCTGATAACAGCTTCTACCAAAGATAAAATCGGTTTAAAAATTGGTAAAGGATCGAAAAGGGAATCTGACAAGGTTGTTGGCAATAAAATATTCACTATTACTCACAGCGGAGACCTTTCTAAAGAGGAGTTACAGTGCTACTCTGATGCTCAGATGTTAAAAATCAAACTTTCCAAAATAAAAGGTTCCCTTAAGTGCCATGGAAGAGCAGATATTAAAGTAGGTAATATTATTGGGTTAAGCGGCTTCGGTGAGAAGTTCTCCGGGGAACAGTTTTTTGTTTCCGGAGTAGCTCATATACTGGAAAAAGGTAATTGGAAAACGCATTTCCAAATCGGGCTTTCTGAAAAATGGCACCATGAACAATACAATATCCAGCCCACTCCCTCATCTGGTTTTTCACCTGGAATAAATGGCCTTCAAATTGGGAAAGTTTTAAAAATTATAGATGACCCTAAGAGTGAACACAGGATTCAAATAAACCTTCCAGCAACCGAAAGTACTCAAAACAAAGGTATATGGGCACGTATGGCAACTTTGGATGCGGGGAATGAAAGAGGAACCTTTTTCAGACCTGAAAAGGGCGATGAAGTGATTGTCGGATTTATAAATGATGACCCTAATCAAGCTATCATTCTTGGCCACCTTCACAGCAAAAAAAATAAACCTCCAGTGACTGCTGAGGAGACTAATGCCCAAAAAGGATTTATAAGTCGAAGCGAATTGAAAATAACCTTCGATGATGAAAAAAAACAAATATTAATTCAAACACCTGCTGGTAATCAAGTCCTCTTGGATGAAGAAAATAAATCACTTTTTATCGAGGATCAGCACCAAAATAAAATCACCCTTGAAAAAAATGGGATTTTTCTGGAAAGTCAAAAGAATATTGAATTGAATGCCCCAAAGGGAAAAATTAGTCTGGCTGCAAAAGATATAAACATAGAAGCTAACAGTAATTTAAATGCAAAGGCTGGCATGAATGCTTCTTTCGAAGGAAAAACACAAGCTACATTAAAAGGTCAAATGGTCATGATCAATTAAAATTAAAAAAATGTCTTTCGCCGCAAGAATAAATGACATGCATGTCTGCCCAATGGTAACGGGGTTAGTTCCACATGTTGGTGGACCAATCTTACCTCCAGGAGCAACAAACGTTTTAATAGAGGGGTTCCCTGCTGCAAAGGTTGGCGACATGGCTACTTGCACAGGACCTCCTGACAATTTGATCCAAGGGTCCTCAAGTGTTTTTATCAATGGAATGCCAGCTGTTCGAATGGGTGATTCAACCGCTCATGGTGGTGTAATTGTAATTGGGGCTGCTACAGTAATAATAGGAGGATAATCCATTAATCCTGAAATAGCATTTTTTACAAATGAACAATAACGACAAAAATCTAAATAAAATAATAGGAAGAGGGTGGAGTTTTCCTCCTTCTTTCAGCCATGCTTCAAAAGAAGTGGAAATGACTTTTGGTCCTGAAGACATTGACAGAAGTTTAGAGATTATTGTAACAACAAGACTTGGTGAGCGGATCATGAGGCCTGATTTTGGTTGTGCGTTAGACCATTTTGCCTTTGAGCCAATGAACACAACTGCACTGGGAACGATAAAATATATTATAGAAACGGCCTTATTGTATTATGAGCCCAGAATTGAAGTTAATGAGGTTAAAGTTGAATTGCTTGATCTTTCCATTTTGAATATTTCAATCATTTACACCATTAGAGCGACAAATTCAAGGTTCAATTTTGTTTTCCCTCTC
>QQUB01000820.1 GCA_008501835.1 Bacteroidota bacterium | reverse complement strand
AAGACTCGCCTCTGCTTGCAGGAATCCACCAATGGAATTCCTACGAATTCATCCCATCCGTATTTCAACCACCAGACTAAGCCTGATCTTTTTTTATTTCACATCCAATTGATTTTAAATGTTTTACGAGCTTATTCTTACTTGTAAAATAATTAAATAATTTAAAGATCAAATAAAATGATTGAACGCATCATACACCTCTCGGTGCGCAATAAGCTGGTAGTTGGACTGCTGGTTATGGCACTTATCATCGGAGGTATATACTCTCTGCAACAATTACCCATTGACGCAGTTCCAGACATTACCAACAACCAGGTGCAGGTCGTAACGGTTTCCCAATCACTGGCTCCTCAGGAGGTGGAACAATTCATTACCTACCCTGTGGAGGTTGCCATGTCTAATATTCCCAACGTAACAGAAATCAGGTCCATTTCCCGTTTTGGACTTTCTGTAGTTACCATCGTATTTAAGGATAATGTTCCCATTCTTGAAGCAAGGCAATTTGTAAAAGAACAAATCAGCATGGCCGAAGAGGATATTCCAGAAGGTCTTGGAAGTCCTGAACTCATGCCTATTACCACAGGGCTAGGCGAAATTTATCAATACGTCCTGAAACCTAAACCAGGGTTCGAAGATAAATTTGATGCCATGAAGCTTCGAACCATCCAGGACTGGATTGTCAAACGTCAGCTTGCCGGGACAGTCGGTATTATTGAGATCAGCAGTTTCGGAGGGTTAATAAAACAATACGAGATAGGACTCGATCCCCTTTTACTGGAAAGTATGGAAGTCAGTATTGCAGAGGTTTTTGAAGCCCTTTCCAAAAACAACCAAAACAGTGGTGGAAGTTATATCGAAAAGGCCACCAATGCTTATTACATCCGATCCGAAGGAGTACTCAAAAATGAAGAGGATATTGCCAATATCGTCATCAAGGTCCGCAACAACATGCCTGTGCTGATCAAGGATGTTGGTAAAGTAGGTCTTGGAAGCCCCAAACGCTTTGGAGCCATGACTATGGACGGCGAAGGAGAGGCTGTGGGAGGCATTACCCTCATGCTCAAAGGTGCCAATTCCTCAGAAGCTATTGCCAACGTTCATGACCGGATTGAGGAAGTAAAAAATTCACTGCCCGAAGGCCTGGAACTTTACCCATACCTCGACAGGTCAGATCTTGTAACTAATGCGATAAATACGGTTAAAAACAATCTTTTGGAAGGGGGCATTATTGTCATTCTGGTACTGGTACTATTACTGGGTGATTTACGAGCCGGGCTGATCGTGGCCTCCCTCATTCCACTCGCCATGTTATTTGCCATGATCATGATGAACCTCTTTGGTATTTCAGCAAACCTTATGTCTTTGGGAGCCATTGATTTTGGGATAGTGGTTGATGGTGCCGTGATCATAGTGGAAGGGGTCCTACACACTTTATTTACCTTGCATGTTGGTAAAAAACTTACCCAATCTCAAATGGACGGGATAATAACAGAAGCATCCTCCAAACTATTCCGTTCTGCCGTTTTTGGAGTGTTTATCATATTAGTAGTATTTATCCCCATCATGACGCTTACCGGAATCGAAGGCAAGATGTTCCGCCCAATGGCGATGACCTTCAGTTTTGCGGTATTGGGGGCATTATTGCTGTCTCTGACTTATGTCCCAATGATGGCTTCCCTGATCCTGAAAAAGAAAATAAAGGAAACCAAATCATTTGCCGACCGCCTGATGGACGGGTTTAGAAGTATTTATCGACCAACACTGGAGTTCGTGCTTAAGATACCAGGCCTGATAATCGGTACTTCCCTCCTGATTTTCCTGGCAGCATTTATGTTATTCAGATCCATGGGTGCCGAATTTATTCCAACCCTTGAGGAAGGGGACCTGGCCATGCAAATGACCATACAGCCAGGAAGCTCCTTAACTGAAAGTATCAACACATCTTCCAAGGCAGAAAAAATCCTGCTGGAAAACTTCCCCGAGGTAGAACATGTGGTATCCAAAATAGGAACGGCAGAGGTACCCACAGATCCCATGGCTATTGAAGATGCTGACATCATGATCATTCTCAAAGAAAAAGACGAATGGACCAGCGCTACAGGCAGGGAAGAACTGGCTGATAAGATGAAAGAAAAATTAGCAGTGATCCCCGGTGCATCCTTTGAATTCACCCAGCCAATTCAATTACGTTTCAATGAGTTGATGACAGGTGCAAAAACGGATATTGCTGTCAAAATATTTGGTGAAAATAATGAAACCTTGAAGGAGGTTGCCGAGGAAGCAGCGAGTTATATAAAAGATATTGAAGGAGCAGGTGATGTTAAAGTGGAACAAACGGATGGCTTGCCACAGTTGGTAATCCGATTCAACAGGCATAAAATTGCCCAGTATGGATTGGATATCGAAACACTTAACACTCTTTTCAGAACAGCATATGCCGGGGCCTCCGCAGGTGTTATCTTCGAAAATGAACGGAAATTCGACCTGGTGGTCCGACTGAATAAAAAAGGAAGGGAAGACCTCAATCTCAACCAATTATTCATAGACCTCGAAAACGATAACAGCATCCCGTTAAGCGAAGTGGCTACCGTGGAATATATTGAAGGTCCGGCAATGATCAGTCGTGAAGGGGCCCGCAGAAGGATCAACATAGGGATTAACGTTCGAAACCGGGATGTGGCCAGTCTGGTAGCAGATATTGAACAAACGCTGGCCGAAAGGTTGAATCTTCCTCCAGGCTATAATATCAAGTATGGAGGGCAATTTGAAAATCTGGAAAAAGCTCAAAGGAGACTAAGCGTTGCGGTACCGGCAGCATTGCTATTGATTTTCGCATTGCTTTATTTCACCTTTGAAAAGATAAAATATGCTCTACTCATTTTCACAGCCGTTCCGCTTTCTGCTATCGGTGGTGTGCTGGCCCTTTGGGTACGGAACATGCCGTTCAGTATTTCGGCCGGAGTAGGATTTATTGCCCTTTTTGGGGTTGCAGTATTAAATGGAATCGTCCTAATCAGTTATTTCAACAGGTTGAGATACGAACAAGGAATGGAAAATATCCGGGAAGTAGTCATCAAGGGAAGTTTGGTGAGGTTACGTCCGGTAATCATGACGGCTACCGTTGCCGCATTGGGTTTTCTCCCAATGGCTCTGTCTACCGGAAACGGAGCAGAGGTACAAAAGCCCCTGGCTACCGTTGTTATCGGAGGTTTGATCACTTCTACCATCCTCACTTTGATCCTCCTTCCTGTATTATATCATTTGGTAAACAAAGGAATTCAAAGACCTATGATCAAAAAAGCAGCATCCATAATCATTTTCCTGGGAATAACCATGACAACCCAGGCACAGGCACCAGTGATTACGCTTGAAGAAATACTGGAAAATGCCATTCAAAAACATCCTGATCTCGTAAATGGACAACTTGAAGTCCAGCGGCAGGAATTATCTGTGCAAACAGCCCGAGAACTTCCGGCAACGGACTTCAACTTTGAACTTGGGCAAATGAATACCAATCTCCTCGATTACAACTTTTCGGTAGACCAGTCATTTGGTAATCCTGCAGCGCGGAAGAGCAGAAAGGAGCTGGCTTCCGCTAACATCGAATTTTCCCAACTGGAACTGATTCGGCAACAACGCAGAGTCAAAACAGAGATCAGGTTGGCATGGAGCAACTGGCAACATAAAAACCAGAAATTAAAATTGCTCGAAGAGCAGTTTAATCTTATGCAGGAATTTGTAGACAAAGCCACGGTTGCTTATGATGCAGGAGAATCCGGAAAACTCGAAAAGACCCTGGCAGAAAATGAATTGCTCAATATCCAGCGGGCCATGCTCTAT
>QQUB01000433.1 GCA_008501835.1 Bacteroidota bacterium | reverse complement strand
AAATTAGTGAGAACCAATGCCAGAGGCATGACATATTATTGCGTGGCACGTTAGTGCCATGTTATAATCCAAAAACAACTACAGTTCCATAGGAACGACACAATTAGGTTCATAATCAATGAGATATGCCGTTCCTATGGAACTGGGGATTTTTCAATTAATAGCAAGGTACTGACGTACCCTGCTATGAGATGCCGTCTCTCTGAGACTGGATTTTCGTAAAACACCAATAATTTGACGCACCCCTCCAAGGAGGGGGAATTTGAGCATCAATGCCAAAAGAAATCTCCGCCCGCAATAAATATTTGTTCTAAATATTCAATTGCTGTATATTTAAGCGAGATAAGCAAAAACTACAATATTTTATGTCCCAAATTGAAATAAGGCCGCACCATTCGGAAAACCTTCCCTATTCTGTTGATGAAACCCTGGAACGCCTGCAAAAAGGGCTTGATGCAGAAGGGGAAACAATCACAGGCAGCATTGTCGGCAGGCATGTGACACTTAGGCTGCCGCAAGATGAACAACATTTCTGGACACCGGAACTCAACCTCGATTTTGAAGAAGACGGAGAAGGAACATACCTCAGAGGTTTATGTGGACCTCGACCATCTGTTTGGCTGATGTTCATATTTTTCTATTTCCTGCTTGGAGCAGCCATCATCATTATTTTTATCGTAGGCTACAGTCAAAAAAACCTGGGATTATCAGCTGGTATTCTGTGGTTGATACCAATTTTGTTTGGATTGGTCGTCGCCGTTTACCTGACAGCCCGGGCCGGGCAACGATTGAGTTATGACCAAATGGTGAAGCTTAGAGAATTCCTGGCCAAAACACTTGACCATGAAGTCCGATAGGATTTTATTTCCGTCGTTCTGGTTACTTCGTCCAAAAAAATCGAACATTTCGGTATTGTCAAGTAAATTAGTCCTTAAACTCACAAAGAGTCATTACCAATGCATCCAGTACGCAACATACGGGATTTATTTTTAAAGATTGGGTTTGTTATTACACTGGCCCTGTCTTTCAATCCGGTAGATACCTATGCGGAACCGGTAGTCATCTCCTTGCCTGTCGTGGAGGAAACAGAATGGGTGCTGGAGGATTTGCCATTTTCCAATGAAGAGGGAGTTTACCTTGATTTGTTAAATGTAATTGTATCACAAGCGGCTGATGAGGATGTGCGGGAAACACAGATCTCCCTGTTTTTCAGATTGGTCCATTACGAAAGGCTTGTTGAAATTCAATTAAGCCAGGGGCTTCCAGGCCTTTATTATACTTTTTTAAAGAATCAAATCTTTTTACAAGCCAGTATTCCTGACCCTGAGTATGAGGAATGGTTTATCGCTTAGCTTTTCAGTATAAATGCTTTCGGAAACTCAACCCGAAGGATCTTTCAATTTTGCTAAATGATAAATTATGGGAATTATTCAGGAGATCCGGGAATCATTGGACCCTTCCTTACAGTATATCCAAACCGATTTGTCGGAATATGCGGGTATTGTTGAAAACATTAACAATCTCCACCAATCCATTAAGGTCAAAACCGATACAGAATTAAAGGCAGCAGCCCAGGAATTAAAAAGTCGAGCCTTAAAAAAGGAATCATTGGGTGATCTTCTTCCGGAAGTTTATGCCTTAACCAAAGAAGCTTGCATTCGTCAACTGGGACTCACACCTTATCAGGTACAACTCCAGGCAGCCATAGCCCTTCATCAGGGTAAACTTGTGGAAATGCAAACGGGAGAAGGAAAAACGCTGGCAGCCGTTTTCCCTGCGGTGCTCAATGCCTTGACCGGCCAGGGCGTACATATTTTAACCTTCAATGATTATCTGGCCAAAAGAGATGCAATTGAGATGGGAAAGGTTTATGGTTTTCTGGGACTTGAAACGGGCTATATTCAGGAAGGGTTGACTGCTACAGAACGGAAAAAAGCCTATGCATGTGACATCACCTACGCCACCGCCAAAGAAGTAGGATTTGATTATTTACGTTCGTATATCGCTCACGATCCCGATGAAATTGCCCTTCGTCCATTCCACTATTGTATCGTGGATGAAGCGGACGCGATTCTTATCGATGAAGCAAGAACACCTTTGGTACTGGCGGGCAGCCTGGTGGATTCAGATCTCGATCATTATTCCATTGCTAATTTGGTGAAAAGACTTAGTGCCGATGAAGATTTTGAGGTAGATGATGAGGGACATAACGTTTTCCTGACCGAAGGTGGCATTATAAAGGTTGAAAATAACCTTGGGGTTGTAAACCTGCATGAAAAAGGACAATTCGAGTTACAATCAGCAATTAACCTTGCGCTTCATGCTCGGACCTTATTGAAAAGAGATGTAGATTATATCGTTCGGGATGGAGAAATAAAACTGATCGATGAATTTACAGGAAGAATAGTCAAGGACCGAAAGTGGCGAAACGGTTTGCAAACGGCAGTTGAGGCGAAAGAAAGTGTGACCATCCGGTCAGAGGGCACCATTTTAAATTCGATCACTCTTCAGCATTTGTTGCATAAATACGAACGACCGGCTGGTATGACTGCCACTGCGCAGCAATCCGCTAAGGAATTCGCAGAATTTTACAATTTATCCACGGTAGTTATTCCTCCGAATAAACCCTGTCTGCGAAAGGATTGGCCGGATGAAATATTCTCTTCCAGCGAAGCAAAACAGAAAGCGCTAATTAATGAAATCAAAAAGGTTCATAAAACCGGGCAACCAATGCTTATCGGAACCTTAAGCGTGAAGGAGTCAGAAATGCTGGCAAAAACATTGAAGCAGGAGGGGCTCGATTGTCAGGTATTAAATGCCAAGAATGATGAAAAGGAAGCTTCCATCATTGCCGAAGCCGGCAGGTTTGGAGCGATTACCATTTCCACCAATATGGCTGGCCGGGGTACGGATATAAAACTTGGCGGTGCAGACGGTGCGCAAAAAGATATCGTCGAACAATTGGGTGGACTTTATGTGATAGGTACCAATAAACATGAAAGTGCCCGGATAGACCGGCAGCTGAAAGGGCGCGCCGGCAGACAAGGAGATGAAGGAGAATCACGCTTTTTCATCAGTTTTGAGGATGAGTTGATGGTGAGATACAAACTCAGCGAGTTCCTGCCTAAAAAATATCGCAAACTGAAGAGTGATAAAGCTCTTGAAAATCCCAAAATCGGCAATTATCTGAATGACGTCCAGCGGGTGATCGAAAACCGGTTTTTCGAAATGCGGCAGATGCTTTACGAGTATGCTTCCTTTTTGGAAAAACAACGATTCATATTTCAGGAAGAACGCCAGCGATTGCTAACAGATGAACCATTTTTAAAAGCACAGTTTAGTCAAGGTTTTGAAAAACTGTTTGAAACCAGGAAAAGTATTCAAAAAGTGAGGTCAGTTATCCTTTTTGTTTACGATAGTTGTTGGGCGTACCATCTCGACTATATGATGCAGGTTCGGGAGGGCATCCACCTGCAACGGTTTGGTGGTCAAAATCCATTGAGGGCGTTCAGGAAAAATGCCGATGAACATTTTATTGAAATACGCAATAATCTTCAGCAGGATATCCGGGAAAAATTGAAGAGACTGCAGGAAAATCCAAAGCTCACTGCCGAGGATTTGGGTATGAAGAGGCCTTCCGCAACCTGGACATATATCATCAGCGATAATACTTATGGAGATCAGCTTTCCCTCATGCTGTTGGATAATTCCAATATCGGATTCCAGGTGGATTTCATTTCAGTATTTTTCCTGGCTATATTCAGCCTGTTTCGAAAGTTTAAAAAGAAGTTGTCGACCAAATGACTAATTTGGTCGAATGTTCGCTTTGGTTTATTGATTTTGATCTACAACCATCTTATATTTGTGATCTACAAAACGAAAACAAAAACATTTGAAGGTTTCAAGAGAGAAAGAAGATTTTAGGGAAGAAATAATTACGCAGGCTCAGGCTTTATTCAGACAATATGGTTTGAAGAAGACCACTATGGATGAAATTGCTGCAGCCACCGGGAAAGCGAAGGCAACCCTTTATCATTATTTCAGAAGTAAGGAAGAGGTTTTTGAGGCAATGCTGGACAGGGAGATGAAACACTTACGGAAATCTGTCAAAGAGAAAGTAGACGCTCAAAAGGGAGTGTTTAAAAAGGTAGAGACCTATTTGAATGAATTCTTTAAAGGGATTTTTGAGAGAGCCAATTTGTACAGGCTGGTGAGTTCGGATGTGCTCAATGGGCAAAAATCAAAAGCATATTTTAAAGAGTTCTTCACTTTCGAAAAGCGATATTTCAAACGTTTACTGGAAGATGGTCTTGATGCAGGTGAGTTGAAAAGCATCCCAAGGGAGGAAATGGATTGGTTTGCGGAGATGTTTTTGACCGGATTTTTTGGAATCATGAAACATTCCATTGAATACGATACCCAGCTTACCCCTGATCATTTTAAAAAAGCTATTGACAGATTTGTAAAGAAAATTCTGGAATGATGTTGGGTTTAATACATATAAGGTAGGGAATATTTTTTTGCACCTGCTTCGACCAATTGACTAAAATAGTCGATTAGGTGGCGAAATATTCTCTATACATAGTTATGGATGAATTGATAATTGATTGAAATTCACGGAGGGGCAGTCGAAGCGTGCCCTTCTCTAAAAAGACAAATTATGAAAAAGGTTAGTATTGTTATCTGTGCTTACAATGAAGAAAGAACCATTGCCCAGGTGGTCATCGCATGTCGAATGTATAACCCTGGTGCAGAATTAATCGTAGTGGATGATGGTTCATCGGATGAAACACCATCCATTCTTATGCATCTGCAAGAACAATACGATTTTGTGTATGAGCGGCTGGCTGAAAACCACGGCAAGAGTTACGCAATGGTCAGAGGAGTAGAACTGGCCAATAATGAGGTGATTTTATTCTTTGATGCGGATTTGAGAAATATTAAACCTAACCATTTTGACCAGATTTTGCAGCCGATCTTAAGTGGAGAAGCAGATATGGTATTAGGACAACCTTCGGAAACATTGATCAATTACAGGGTTAATCCATTCCGCTCCTTGACAGGCGAAAGGGCATTACTCAAAAAAGATTTGTTGCCGATTTTAGATGAAATCAGGAACATTCGTTTTGGAGTGGAAACTTACATCAACCTGCATTTCCAGGCTAATGGTAAAATAATAAAATATGTTCTGCTGGAAGGTTTGAGTCACCCGGTGAAATATGCCAAAACGACTCCTTTAAATGCCACCAGGGAATTGATCAGCGAAAGCCAGGAAATAGCGACAACCCTGATTCAAAATCATCATTTACTGATAAAACGTGCTCAAAATTCAATTGTGAGGACGAACAAAAATATTACCAAAACAGTCAATGGAATTAATCAGGATTTCCAAACCAAAATAAGATCGTTACAAGACAAGGTGAAATAGCATTTTAGGGTTTTTATTAATAACATTAGGTGTTTACGAATCCCGGATAAGCCATCCCCTGGTATCGTCCGGGATTTTTTTGCTTAAATTTGACCCCATAAACATTCACCACCATAATTGAAACTCTATGGATCCCGTTTTCAAAAAATTAAATTATAAAGACCAGGCTGACATTTGTGTCCTCAATGCGCCGGAGAGTTTCTCCACCAATATGAAGGCAATGGAACCCTATGCCGGACTTCATTCGGACCTGAACGAGATGAAACAGTTGTATTTTTTTATGGCATTTGTGCAAACACAGAAGGAAGTGGATGACCTCGCTCCCCAAGTTGCACAAAAACTGGAAGGAGATGGAGTCGTTTGGTTTTGTTACCCGAAAAAATCTTCCAAAAAATACAGCGCTGAAATAAGCAGAGACAACGGATGGGCCGCCCTGGGAAAACTGGGGTTTGAAGGAGTAAGAGCTGTGGCTATTGACGAAGACTGGTCTGCCCTGCGATTCAGAAAAGTAGAATACATTAAGACCATGAAAAGGGCTAAGTCATTTGCCATGACCAAAGAAGGAAAAAAGAAGACTACTGATAGGAAGTAATTCAGAAGAAGTGAAATCGAAGCATTCAATAATTTCTCTCAATAATAGGTAAAGCGTCCTTTGGTGCCTTTAGGTACCCCATCCCGGTATCACCCGACAAGAACACTTTTGTTTGGTGCTGTAGGTACCTAATGTTATTTACTGCCAGCATTCATTTCCTGAAGTGGAAAGAACTTGCATGAATGGTTGTTGCAAATAAAAAAACGGGGCTTTCGATCGATACCGAAAGCCCCGTTTTTATTGAAATAATTTCAATTATTTCCCAAGAACCTTATTGTATCTCTCCCGATCATTCAGCAATGAAATAGCTTCTTTGATCTCCTTATCATTACGCAATCCCATTCTGATCTGTCCTTCCTGGTAGTGGAACCTCGTAGCAATTTCTTTTTCGATCATAGCTACGATTTCTTCCTCATGTTTCAGGACCTCTTGTCTTTTTGAGCCACGCATTTTGTTTTCCAAGGCAGATAATTCTCCATTGAGCGCAAATCCGTCTTCCTGTGCTTTTTTACTGAGTTGCTTCAGTAATTTTTCACTATCCATTTCGAATTTGTAATCTCTGTCCTCCAGGAAGTTTACGAAGGAATTAAAATCGTTAAAGTGGTAGTTTTCAATAGACTTTATGCTGTCAATATTCAAACAATATTCCGTAACGAAGTCAAAAATCAGGTTTTCTTCCGTCAGCCCTTTCATCACCCCTTTATTTGGAGCGTCGATTAAAACATCCGGTTTTACACCCCCTCCGTCCAGAACGGTACGTCCGTTTCTGGTGGTAAATTTGGCACGTAAATCATCTGCAATTTCGACAGGTTCCCCATCCTTGTATTCCACACTCTGAATGCATCGCTGGCTAGGGATATAGTATTTGGCGGTAGTGATCTTAACTTTTGAATTATAGCCAACATCCATGGTATTCTGTACCAGTCCTTTTCCATAGGAACGCTGACCAATCAAAACACCACGGTCGTAATCCTGCATAACGCCACTTACAATCTCAGAAGCTGAGGCAGAATTTTTATTGATCAAAACAGTGAGAGGAATTTCCAGGTCAAATGGTTCGCCCATGGTTTTGAAACTACGATCCCAATCCTTGACTTTTCCACGGGTGGATACGACCAATTCATCTTTTGGAATGAAAATATTGCAAATGCTGACCGCTTCTCTAAGCAATCCACCACCATTTCCCCTGAGGTCGAGAATAAGTCCATCCAGATCCGGATTATTCTCTTTCAGTTCTTTAAAGGCATTTTTGATATTGCGCCCGGCATCTTTCGTAAAAACTGTCAATGCGATATAACCAACATTTTCAGTAACCATTCCGTGGAAAGGGACGTTCTGAACATCCACTTCGCCGCGAACCAGGGTTATATTTATGTTTTTAGATTCCCCAGGACGTTTTACTGTCAGATCTACGGAAGTTCCAGGATAACCTTTAATGATCAGGTTGAATTCATCCATGGTTTTGCCTTTGGCACTTGCTCCATCAACCGCAACGATCTGATCGCCAACCTTGAGGCCTGCTTTATCCGCCGGCTGGTCCTTGTAAATAGAGGTAATGGTCACATAGTCACCATGTATGGCACTCACTGCACCAATACCATGATATTTGCCCTCGGTCATAAACCGGTAACTTTCAATATCAGATTCAGAAATATAATTGGTGAAAGGATCCAGAGAACCGACCATGGCATCGATCCCAGTTCGCATGAATTGCCCCGGGTCGATCTCATCGACGTAATTGGTATTGACTTCTCTGTAAACGTTGGCAAAAATTTCGATGTTTTTTAGTATCTCAAAGTGTCTGTTTGTTTCGGTAAGTACCGTGGTTGCCATTCCGGAGACAAAGATCAGCAGCACTGCCACGATTTTTAGCATTTTTTTCCTCATCGTATCTGATTTGTTCATAAAAGGTAAATGCCGGAGTTGCCCAATTTTGATTTTGGATTGTATTCGGCAACTCCGGATAATTGATCAAATTTCTAAAATATTTTTGTTCCTGTTTAACCCAGGTTGCGATAAATAGCAATTTGGCAAAAGGCAAGCTTCAAAAGACAACTTTCAAAAGAATATGGCCATAACCCACAGTTTTTGTCAGTTGCTAATTGATTTTTGAGTTTTGCTCAAGGTGCATTTCAACTTGAGTTAATTAGTTGTATTCAATTATTGTGCCGAAAATTCATTTTCGCATAAATTCCTCTACAACAACGGAACAGATACTTCTTTTATTTGTTCAGAAAGACCTTTGTTTGAGCAATAGGTTGCCCGCCAGAAATACTATTTTTTACGGTTTCACTAAATTAACTCGAATAGATCAAAATATTCCATAAAAGTGAAACCTGAATTAAAATTGCAAAATGCAGAGTGAAGAGTGCAGAATTCATTACCCTTACAGGGAATATTTTTTTCTTTTTAGATAGATTCAAACATTGTTGACAAAAGTAGATTTTTCCAAATAAATGATATCCTCTTTTACCCTATAAATTTTGCATTTTGCATTTTGCATTTTGCATTTTAAGCTTTGTATAAAAATGAGTTTATCTCTTTTTATGCAAAACGATATAAAAAATAGTATTTATAATACCTGAAGACTGGGGACTGAAGACTGTCTACTGGTACTGGTACTGGTACTAAAACTACGCTCCACTTCTAATCGCAGCATCTTTCACTGCTTTAGCCACCTTCCAGGCCACATGTTCATCAAGCGTTGCTGCGATCACCTGTTCCCTGGATGGTTTTTTCAGATAATCGGCAATGGCGAATGCAGCTGCCAGTTTCATGGACGAATTGATCCTTTTGGCACGGGCATCCAGCGCTCCCCGGAAAATCCCCGGAAAACCCAGCACATTATTTACCTGGTTAGGAAGGTCACTCCTACCGGTGCCAACGATGGCTGCTCCTCCGGCATAGGCTTCCTCCGGCATGATCTCCGGAATGGGATTGGCCAGAGCAAAAATGATGGAGTCGCTGGCCATGGTTTTGATGTCTTCCCTGTTGAGCAGATCGCCCTGACTCACACCAATAAATACATCAGCCCCCTTGATGGCATCTTTCAGTCCTCCCTTGATATCCTGAGGGTTTGAATACCGTAAGGCCTCTTTTTTCATGCCGTTCAGGTCTGTTCTCTCACTGTGGATGATACCTTTAGAATCGCATAGGATCACCTGCTTCACCGAAACACATTCTTCAGCATCATTATAAGCCGCCTCACACATCAGTAGTTGAGCAATGGCAATTCCCGCAGCTCCTGCTCCATTGATGACAACTTTGAGATTGAAGATACTTTTACCTACCACTTTCGCAGCATTAACCAGAGCTGCCAGTACAACAACTGCTGTACCGTGCTGGTCATCGTGGAAAACAGGGATGCCTATATCCTGCAAACGGCGCTCTACCTCAAAACTTCGTGGTGCCGCAATATCCTCCAGATTGACACCGCCAAAAACAGGTGCGATCATTTTTACGGTTTCAACGATCTTGTCAGGATCCTGGGAGTCAATACAGATCGGGAAGGCATTGATCGCAGCAAAACGTTTGAAGAGCATGGCTTTACCTTCCATTACCGGAATGGAAGCATGAGCTCCGATATTGCCCAAACCGAGCACGGCAGAGCCATCACTGACAATAGCAACCGTATTACTTTTTATGGTGTAATCCCAGACAGATTCCGGGTTTTTGGCAATTTCCTTGCAAGGTTCTGCAACTCCGGGGGAATAAACCAGCGAAAGGTCGTCTTTGGTTCTCACGTCCATTTTCAATCCTACTCGTATTTTTCCTCTAAGTCGCTTGTGTAGATTAAGTGATTCTTTAAAGTAATCCATAATTAAAATTGGTTAGGTATATTTTATCACTGGGTTTTGGGTATGGTCAATTTTTTGGTCAGCTTGGGGCCTGCCATTAGATTTAAATCTTTAATTACATCCTTATAATAAAATTGTTCAGGTTCTTTTGGATGATCTTCCAAAGATCCGGTACCAACCGAAGCGAATCACAATCAGCAATACGGCAAATATGAGTAGTACTACCTCAAACCGTAAACCTGTAAAAATAATTATTCGGGTACTGTCAATAAACCACATTATTCCCAGAGTGGCCGTTATAATCAACACGAGACCCGATAGTTTGTCAAACCCGGGAATGTCGTCCAGGTCAACATTTCGTCGAATGATGAATAATGTGATGATCATGGATAATACCGGAAGGATCTGAATGTAGATATCTGTATCCATAATGGACCTCTTTTCAAACAGGAACATATAGATACTTAATGTAATAGAAAAAATTCCAGGGATGCAGATCAGGTAAACCAGTGTTGCATATAGATATTTCCACGGTGTCAAATGCCCTTCATTTTTTCCAAAAATACCTGCGAGCAAGGCCGTCATTGGAATAACGATGAAATAAAACAACGGATAAGCCGGGGTAGCTGCTATAAGGTCAAAGAGTTCTTTCAGTGTCATGATAACTTTGGTTGATAATTGGCGGCACCAAGATAGTAATATTCCAATGGACCGCCTGTACTATTGGAAATTAATGCCTTGAGCATTGTGCTGTAAATCACATTTTTTTAATGAAATTATGTTTATATTTTCATGTAATTTCGGTAAATTGCTACATTGGATTTTTTCCATATTTATCAAAAAAATCCATTCAAACTCAGCCAAACACCCATGATTCTGAATTAAAAAAATTGAGTTATGAAAACTAGGAGATTTACCTTGAAAAGCCTTGCGGGTATTGCCTTTTTAGTACTTTTTTCAAACTTTACTTTTGCTCAAATTCCCATGATTTGTCCTGATGACGGGTTCGCAGGAGATGAATTTGGTGTTTTTGTTTCCGTTTCAGGTGACTATGCTTTGGTTGGTGCCAGTGCAGCCCAGGTTGAAGGAACTGTCTGCGGAGCGGCATATGTTTTTAAACATGAATCAGGAAATTGGACACAGCAGGCTAAGTTTGTTCCGGATATACCTGACAATGACGATATGTTCGGTAAAATTCTCAAACTTGATGGGGATTATGCATTAGTAGCAGCTTATAATGATGACGATATGGGCTCTAATGCCGGTGCCGCCTACATTTATAAACGCACGGATGATACCTGGGCCTTCCAGAACAAAATATATGCTGCCGATGCTGCAGCGTTTGATATTTTTGGGGTGGCTGCAGATATCAAAGGAGACAGAGCCATTATCGGTGCCTTTGGGGATGATGATAACGGTTTTTTCAGTGGATCAGCGTATGTATTCATTCGGCAAGGTGATCAGTGGATTCAGGAAGCTAAATTATTGCCTTCAGATGGAGCTACTGATGATAAGTTTGGACGCAGTGTGGCCATAGATGATGACCTGGCGGTGGTTTGTGGAGTATTGGATGATGATAATGGAGAGGATAGTGGTTCCGTTTATATTTTCAGGCGCAATGGTTCCAGCTGGACCGAGGAAGCCAAAATTACTCCGGACGATGGTGCTTCCAATGACAGATTTGGCCGAAGTATCAGTATTGCAGGAGATTATGTTGCCATCAGTGCTGCCCAAAAGGATGAAAACGGCATGGATGGCAGTGGTTCAGCTTATGTTTTCAAATACCAGGGCGGACAATGGATCCAACAGAGCAAGCTGGTTCCCGATGACCTTGGAGAAGGAGATCTGATGGGCTATTGCATTTCCAGCAACGAAGAATTTGTAGCGATCAGTGCCCATCTTAACGATGAATGGGCTTCCGATGCCGGAGCTGTTTACCTTTTTCAGCGCAATGGGGATCAATGGAGTGAAACGGCTAAGTTAACTGCTGAAAACCCTGGAGAAATGGATCATTTTGGCATCAGTGTCGACATTTCCGAAAATACACTGGTCGTTGGTGCACCGCTGGATCAAAGTGATGATGAAGTTGAGTGTGGGGTTGCCTATGTTTACGACCTTCAGGAATATGTTTCTACCCAGGAAGTGGATGTCGATGAATTGACGGTATTTCCAAATCCTGCGCGTAATTTCATTTATGTCAAAACGGATGAAATGCTTACCGGATCAGTCCTGAGTGTTTATGCCGCTGATGGAAAATTGGTTGTCGAAAGGATTTTAAATGGTAATAAACTGGATGTTTCCGGACTCGCATCTGGAAATTACTTTTTTGAATTGAAAACATTAGATACGGTAAGGAGCGGACGATTTGTGGTGGAATAGAATTGATGGGACACGGATTTGAACAGGTTAAACAGATATTGACGGATTTATCAGTTCTGATCAGTTAAATCAGTTCAAATCCGTGTTCCATTCACTTCCCCAACAATTCTCCCCAATTCCCGACAAGATCATTTTCCTTATTATTCTCTTCTATCTTTTTCAGAAATTCACTCCGTGGAATGCCTCTTGCGCCCAAACTGCCGAGGTGTGGGGTTTCCTGCTGACAATCGATCATAATGAAACCCAGCGATTCAAGTTTGCGGACGAGAGTGATGAATCCGAATTTGGAGGCATTGGTCTCGAGACTGAACATGGATTCTCCGAAAAACATTTTTCCCAGTGAAAGGCCATACAAACCTCCTACCAGTTGCTCTTCCTTCCAAACTTCGACAGAATGCGCATACCCCAGTTCGTGAAGTTTAACATAAGCTTCGATCATATCATTACTGATCCAGCTGCCGAATTGTTGTTTGCGGTACTGATCCCGGCAAAGGACCATTACCTGCCGGAACCGGGTGTCATAGGTTACCTCAAATTTCTTCTGGTTGAAATATGGGCGCATGCTTTTGGACACCTTCAGCTCATCGGGAAACAGGACAAAGCGTGGATCCAGCGACCACCAAAGTACCTCTTCACCCGGATTGTACCATGGAAAAATGCCGTGACGATAAGCTTCCAACAGGCGGTCTGGAGATAAGTCTCCCCCCACAGCAAGTAACCCTGTGCCTTCAGCGAAGGAAGGATCAGGGAAAATAACATCATCATCATTTAAAAGAAAAATCGGCATTAACTACTTTGTTAAGGGCGGAGGGAACAGGGGTAAAGGGACAAAAGGAAATTTTATGACACAATATTTATCTGCTTAATCATCTTTTTCCCCACCTTCGATTACGGCAGACAACCCGCGGTCAATAAGGGCATCCTTTTTAGGCTTAAGAATCTTTTTGGGAGCTGTTTTAACCGTAGCCTTTCCTTTGAAGTGTATGATCAGCGAAAGTTGTTCGGATTGAGTTTGATCATGCCCGAGTACCTCCATAAAACACTCCACTACCCACTCAAAGGTATTGTGGTCATCATTGTAGACAATAAGCTGAGCATCATGGCCCCTGCCCGTATCCTCGACATCTTCATCAATGATAACTTCTACTTCTTCCTCAAATTCTTCCAATGGAGAGTTATACAACATCACTTTTTTTTATGGCTATTAACTTAGGTTTTCAAAAAATAGTTGCGGAATAAGGCACAAAATTAAACAATTTTTCACCTTTTTTCCAATACTTTCGCAGCGCTCCGGCATATTCTCTGGGGTGATTTTGGGTGGTTTTACGACTTCACTACAACTGTTTATTAAATTTGTTCGTTAATTTAATTAAGTTGCCGGTTTGAGAATTATAATTACTTGGTTATTCTCCAGAAATACTATTTTTCCGAAAAATAGCATTTCTATAAAACCCCAAACCAGTAACTAGCAACCAGTTTAACTACAAACGAGATGATGCGCATATTTAACCTGATTTTTATCCTGTTGATTTGTTTCGGCCCGGTGGCCATGGCCCAGACTTATACTGAAGCGGAAGTCAACCTGGAAAAGATGTTGATCGATGCCAGCAGGGAGAAATTCCTCAAAAATTTTGATAAAGCTATCGCAATCCTTAAAAAGGCTCATGAATTGGTTCCGGAAGATGCGGCTGTTGCATATGAGTTAGGGAAACTTTATGGCGAAACAGGTGACAATCTCAGGGCTCAGAAGATGCTTAAAATTGCGGTCGAATCAGGAGAAGGAAATGAATGGTATTATAAATCTCTTCTCGACCTGTATCGTCAGACGGGGCAATATGAAAATGCGTTGAGCTTATGTGAGGAGCTGGTTCAGCAAAAACCGCATACCAAAGATTATTATTTCGATCTCGCCTGGTACAATACTGTTTTGAATAAATATTCAAAAGCCATCAAGGTCTACGACAGGATGGAAGCTAAATTTGGTTACAGCGAACAGATTGCCACTCGAAAACATCGCTTATTCCTCGTTTCCGGAGATAAGAAAAAGGCGGAGAAGGAGTATTTAAAACTGATTCAAACTTATCCGGATGAAACCAGATTCCGGTTTTTCCTGGCAAGGTTTTATGAAAATCAGGGAGAATCGGCAAAAGCCATAGGCGTTTACAAAGATGTGCTAAAAATTGACCCCGGCAACCCTGAAGCAACGATGGCTATTGCAAGCGGCCAGTCAAAAAATAAAAATGATCTGGCCTATATGAATGCGCTAAAGCCGGTTTTTGAAAAAACTGATCTTGGCATTGATCTTAAAGTTGAGAAACTGATTCCCATAATAACCAAAGTGGCCAGTACTGCAGATGTCGAACTAGCCAATGCAGGTGTTGAGCTTACTTCCATCCTGGAAACCGTTCACCCTAATGATGCCAAAGGCTTTGCTGCTTCGGGAGATCTGTTATACCATTCTAATCAACTGCAGCCTGCTTTGGAAAAATATAAAAAATCACTTTCTCTTTCTGAAAACAATTTTTTGGTCTGGGAAAACGTAATGTACATACATCTGGAATTGGGAGATCATCAAAGTCTGCTCGAAACCAGTGAAGAGGTCATGGATATTTTCCCGAATAAAGCTGTGATCTACTACCTCAACGGCCTGGCCAGTCATGAACTTGGTAATAATAATGATGCCTTAAGTTCACTGAGTCAATCTTTAATGATGAGTGCCAGGT
>QQUB01000629.1 GCA_008501835.1 Bacteroidota bacterium | reverse complement strand
AAAATGTTTCCAGGCAATTCTCTACCGGAGGCAGTGTAAAACTGCAAAAAGGCAATCGACATATTGCTTTTAATGCGGTTTTCAACAGATTCGGCAATGAGGTGGACAGGGATTATAAACCGTATAATCAATTTGATTTCAGAGGTCAAAAGCTTTTAAATGCCAGCGTTGATTATGCTTTCATGCTTAGAAACCTGAGCTTTTTTGGGGAAACTGCAATGAGTGACAATGGAGCAGTTGCCAGTATAAATGGATTACTGGTCGGATTGACTCCAAAGGTGGATCTGGCCGTATTACATCGTTATTATCCTCGAAATTACCAGGTTCTTGAAGCTAACCCTTTTGGAGAAACAAGGGGTGGGCGGAACGAATATGGTCTGTATGTTGGCATGGAGATCCGGCCCCTCAAGCAGTGGAAAATTAGCGGTTATTTTGACCGGTGGCATCACCCATGGCTTCGATTTCTTTCCAATGCTCCTTCCCGTGGTCATGAATACAGGGCCAGATTGACCTGGTGGGCCAAAAGGAAGTTTGAACTTTATCTGGAAGTACGTGATGAAGTAAAACAGAAAAACTTCACTACAGCCGAAAGCAAAACAAGGTTAATTCCGGATCACAGGACCTTCCAGACAAGGTTACATTTTGGTTACAATCTAAGTAAATCACTGACCATCAGAAGCCGAATTGACATGGGTTTTCATGACAATGATCAGGAGCCCCGAAGCACTGGTGTAGTCATCTATCAGGATATCATTTACAAGTCTCTGGATTTCCCATTGTCCTTTTCTACGAGATTCGTTCTCATGGATACGGATGGTTTTAGTGCCAGGTATTATTCTTATGAAAACAACCTGCTGTACACATTCTCAATTCCTCCATACTATAATAAAGGAGCCAGATTTTACCTTAACCTCCGATACCGCGGCATAAGAAACCTGACAATTGAAACCAGAATAGAACGCACCTTATGGACTAATCAAACAACCATTGGCGGAGGACTAGAAGAGATTGACGGGAATATTCGAACAGGGGTGAGTGCCCAGGTTAAGTATAAGTTTTAGGGTTGCTGGTTAAAGTTCCGGAACTTAGAAAAACATTACATGACGGTTTTTCTGAAACTTTCGAAGATCCATTCGATGAACCGCTTTTTTTCGGTGATGATCTCGGCTTTGCCGGTCATTTCAGGGCTGGGTTCGATGGTTCTTTCTGTAGTGGTTATCAAACCATCAGGAAAAGATATTTCTGCGGGTACACTATTGTTATGAGGCACCTTTCCTTTATAGGTAACCTCGCCAATAACAGCGCCAAAGGCTTCAAATGGATAACTGGTAAGTTTTACCACAGCACGTTGGCCTGTTTTTACTTTACCGGAACCATCCAGGTCCAGCTTGACCCTGCCAATTATTCCATCTTCATTGATAGGAAGTACGACTGCCAATTCTGTTTCATTAGGAACATACTGATCTTTACTCAGCATTTGATTGGTAATCAAAACCTGGCCATCCATTGGAGCTACGACCAAAAATTCTTTTCGCCAATCCTCAATGCCCCTTCTGAGTTTCAAAAATGTTTCCTTGAGCTCTGAAGAAGCGGTACTGCTACTAATTTCTGATCCTGTTCGATAAGTACTGATTTCTTTACGCAAAATGCTTATCTCGAACTCCTTACTTTTAATATTGGATTCAGCACCCTGGATGAGCCGGTCAAGCGACAGCAATTCTTCCTGAAGTTGTCTCACACGGGCAACAGTACTCAACTTTTCGTGTAGAAGGTTTTGTTCCCTAATGTACCTCTCATTAACAAGTTTATGCTCTTTGCTCAGGTTAATTTTTCTTCTTCTTTCAAAATCTATACTGCTTTGGGCCTTAGAGATTTGTCTGCGCAATTGACTGATACTTAAGTCTTCAAGTTTACTCCGACCTGTATGATTCAAAGCTTCCTGTTTTTCCACAAAAGCATAGTAGAGGTCCTGGATTTCACCTAATAAAAGATCCCGGGGCGGTGAAAAGGCAAGCAGTGTGGAATCTTCTGTATTTTTCACAGTAAGCATAAGGTCTTCCAGCGTTAGCACATCTTCAAATTGTGCCTTACTTTTCAGTACCATCAATACCTGGCTGGCATTGACAGTATCTTCATTCGCAATTAAAATTTCCTGAATAAATCCTGATTTTTGGGTTACCAGTTTCCTTGGTGGTTCCTTAGAGGAAACTACTATGTCTGCAACAACTACATCAGGATAACGATAGAAATAACTTCCCCACCCAAGCAGGAGCAGAGCAAAAAGCCCAAGGATGGTACCCCACCTGATCAGCCAGCCGGGAGGTGTACCCAGAATTTCCTGAACCTCATCACTTCTTATTTCTACGTCTTGTGACATTTCTTATTATTCAAAATAAATAATCAGGAGTTCTCATTTCAGGCTCCCAGTTCCAATTGATTTTTCACCAAATGATAATAGGTACCTCTTGAATAGGTCAATTCTTCGTGGGTACCCTGTTCTACGATTTCTCCTCCATCTATCACTATGATGTTATCCGCTTTTTTTACCGTACTCAACCTGTGTGCAACAATGACTACCGTTTTTCTGGCAAAAAACTCTTCCAGACCTTCCATGACTATTAATTCATTATAGGCATCCAAAGAAGAAGTTGCCTCATCAAAAAAGATATATTCAGGGTTTTTGTACACGGCCCTCGCAATGAGTATCCTCTGTTTTTGACCCTGACTCAATCCTAATCCTTCCTGGCCGATTTTGGTATTATATCCCAAAGGCAAAGATTCGATAAACGTCTGGATATTAGCTACTTTTACCGCTTTAAGCAATTTCAGTTTATCGACCATTTCATCTCCCAGGGCAATGTTTCTGGCAATGGTATCATTAAAAATGTACCCATCCTGCATAACCACTCCACACTTTTTTCGCCAAAGGCTGTTATGCACATTTCCAAGATTAACATCACCCACTCTAATGGTACCTTCGGTCGGTGAATAAAAATTCAACAGCAATTTCAACATAGTGGTCTTACCACTACCGCTGGCTCCAACAATGGCTGTAGTCTGTCCTTTGGGTATGACAAAATTCACATTTTTGAGTACCATCCTCGATTGTGGGCCATTATATTGGAAGGATACATTTTCAAACCTGAGATCTCCCGTTTCAGGAAGAATGGTGATTTTTTCTTCAATGTGTTCTTCATCCTCTTTGGTATGAATTTCATTCATCCGTTCCAGGCTGATCTTAGCCTCCTGCAATGCTCCAATAAACCTTACAAATTGGTCTAAGGGGCTATTTAATTGAGCGATGATATATTGAATGGCCACCAACATTCCCAATGACATATTACCTCTTAAAACCGCAACGACAACGATTAAAGTAATCAGGATGTTTTTGGTTTCATTAAGAAAACGTCCACCGGTTTGTTGCCATTGTTCAATACTCAGTGAACTAATTCCTGTCCGGAAAAGTCTTGCCTGATTTCGCTCCCAGGCCCAACGTTTTTGTTTTTCTGCATTATGAAGTTTTACTTCCTGCATACCATTAATCAATTCGATCAACTGCCCCTGGGATTCGGAAGATTGATCAAATCGTTTGTAATCCAGTTCTCTGCGTCTCTGTTGAGAAACGATTACCCATGCCAGGTTGAGAACAGTTCCTACAAGGAATACTCCAAATACGAGTTTGTTCCAGGCAAACAAGATGAACAGGAAAACAACAAAATTGAATAATGAAAAAACGGAAACCAGACTGGTTGAAGTCAAAAAGCGCTGAACTCGTTCGTGATCTGCGATTCGTTGCATCAAATCACCGGTCATTTTGGAATCAAAGAACCTGATCGGCAATTTG
>QQUB01000301.1 GCA_008501835.1 Bacteroidota bacterium | reverse complement strand
TTTTTCCGTAGGAGATATTTTCCTCGGAAAGATCAAAAGACTGATGCCCGGCCTTAATGCTGCTTTTGTGGATATAGGTCATAATAAAGATGCTTTTTTGCATTATACAGATCTCGGCCCAAAGCTGAGATCTTTACTTACCTATACGGATCAGGCAGTAAGAGGAAAGCTTAGTACCCATAAACTGGATAAGTTTAAATTTCAACCGGAGATCGTCAAGACCGGCAAGATCGACCAGGTTTTGAATAAAAAACAACACGTCTTTGTTCAGATTCTTAAAGAACCCATTTCCACCAAAGGTCCAAGACTAAGTTGTGAAATCACCATTCCGGGGAGATATCTCGTACTGACGCCGTTTTCAAATGTAATTGCTGTGTCTAAAAAGATCAGCAGCGCTGCTGAAAGGAAGCGTCTTCAATTACTCATTGAAAGTATAAAACCCAAAAATTTCGGTGTTATTATCCGGACGGCTGCAGAGGGTAAGAAAGTAGGAGACCTTTTAGAGGAGCTGAACCTCATGATGTCCAAATGGGAACATATTTTCAAGCAATTGCAAAAGGCTCAGGCTCCCGTCAAATTGCTCAATGAGCTCGACAAAACTTCCAGTATCCTGCGTGATATCCTTACGGATTCTTTCAACAGGATCATTGTTGATGATAAAGAACTTTTTCACAACATCAAGAATTACCTGGGGGCCATTTCCCCTGAACAGGTCAAGATCGTAAAATATTATAGCGGCAAACGACCTATTTTTGACACTTATAAGGTTAACAAACAGATCAAAAGTTCCTTCGGTAAAACAGCCACCATGCCGAGTGGTGCTTACCTGGTGATAGAGCATACGGAAGCCATGCACGTGATTGATGTAAACAGCGGGCATAAACTATCCAGTACCAACCAGGAGGAAGCTGTACTGAATGTGAATCTGGAATCTGCTGAAGAGATTGCCCGGCAGCTGAGGTTACGTGATATCGGAGGAATCATCATTATTGATTTTATCGATATGCGCAATGCTGAGCATAAGCGCGAGCTGGTGAAAGCTATGCGGAAGTTCATGAAAAAAGATCGCGCGCAGCATACCATTTTGCCATTGAGTAAGTTTGGTCTCATGCAGATCACTCGACAAAGGGCAAGACCGGAAGTGAAGATCAATACTGCCGAAAAATGTCCAACCTGTGGAGGAACTGGAAAGATCAATGCCACTATTCTGCTGGAAGATGATATCGAAAGAGATCTCAATTTCATCATTCAATCCAGACCTCAGGCGAAAAAGATCCAGTTATTCGTACATCCTTTTATTGCAGCTTACCTCAGGAAAGGGTTCCCGAGCTTGCGTTGGAAATGGTATCTCAAATATCGCCATTGGGTACACATTACAGCCAAAGAAGATTATACCATGATCGAATATCGTTTCTTTGATTCCAACGACGATGAGATCCGGCTGAACTACCCTATGAATAAGATCGAACAAAAGAATTAAAAATAATCCGGGGACAATGCACAGAATTTCATCTGGTTTTGTCTCCGGGTTTTCCACTTTTCTATCCCTTCAGATTAATCTGACCCGCCATATAAATCCCACACTTTCAAGGTTTTTTCAATTTTTCAACTGATAAAAATCATTTGTTTTCGCTAACATTGATCAATTGGATAGCGTGTATTGCTCGTTAACTTAGCTATGATTTTTTTAAAACCTAAAAATTCTATTAAACATGAGCAAAAACGTA
This sequence comes from Bacteroidota bacterium, assembly GCA_008501835.1. Lineage (GTDB taxonomy): Bacteria > Bacteroidota > Bacteroidia > Chitinophagales > Saprospiraceae > BCD1. The sequence goes on along the minus strand of QQUB01000301.1, from coordinate 2,117 downwards.
GTGATCTTCGAGGCCAGAGGAGGGTCTGACAAAGGACCGGATGGCCACCGCAAAGATACCATGCCTATCGTCAATGCCATCAACTCCAGGGAAGGATGGTCTGCTGAAGTTATTTACTTTGAAGATGATAGCCGGGATGAAATTTTCAATTATGTGAAAGATAATGCGGTGGCATATGTAAGTCGTATCAATCCCGGAAATTTACCAAATGGAGAAAAGTTATATTTCGAGACCCTCAGAAATTTATCTGATACAGGAGTCGTTGGGATGCCACACCCCGATGCTATGCTGAACTTCGGCGCAAAGGATGCTCTGTTCAAGTTGCGTACCACAGATCTGGTTACTGAAGATACTTACGCCTATTATACAGTAGAAGAATTCAGGGATACTTTCCCTGTGAGCCTTTCTTATGGAGAGCGTGTATTGAAGCAAAACCGTGGATCAACCGGTGAAGGCATCTGGCGAGTACAGATTGCTGATGAAAATGTTGAAGTAATAAAAGGAGAAGCGCTGCCTTTGGATACAAAACTGAAATGTACAGAAGCAGTAGACAATCATGTTGAATACAATACGCTGGCGGACTTTATGACATTCTGCGAGCAATACATTGTTGGAGACAACGGTATGTTGGTAGATATGCGCTTTATGCCAAGAATTAAAGAAGGGGAGATCCGTATTTTGATGGTGGGAGAATCTCCTGTATTTGTGGTACACAAAAAACCGGCTGATGCTGAAGATGCTTTCTCAGCAACTTTGTTCTCCGGTGCAAAATATACATATGACGACCCTTCCAAGTGGCAGGAGCTCGTTGATATGTTCCTCAATTCTATACCAACCATAACTTCCAAACTGGGAGATTATGATGTACCGCTGATCTGGACTGCCGATTTCATGCTGGACTGGGATGACAATAAGAACGATACCTATGTCCTTGGTGAGATCAACTGTTCCTGCGTAGGTTTCACCAGCCACCTGGATATGGGAATCCAGGATAAGGTTGCGGATGAAGTTGTCCGTGTGGTGGAAAGTAAGGGAGTACCGGTTGCTTAGATCACTGTAACGATTTACAGAGGTTATCAAATGGTTTTAAAACAAAAACCAGAAACTACTTTAGACCTTTGGGAAGCGGCTCTGTTTGGAGCCGCTTTTTTTATGGAACTGGATTTATTTTGCATTATTACCTCGCACTGTCCTACCAAGTAATAATATGCCATGCCTCTTGAAGAGGTTCACACTAATTGAGCACCAATTCTTCCGAAGGGGAAGTTTAGCCTGTCTAAATACAGCATTTGGAACTTACTCTATTGGCTTGATATAGCAATGCTTGAACCAATTTTTCAAGGGGCTCTTCCCTTGTTCAGAAAAGTCAATAATATTCGGGCCTTTTCAACTTCTATTCTTGACCTATTTTGACCTGTTTTTTGATTTTTGTCAATTTTTGCTATTTAAAATCAGTATAAATAAAGGTTTTGCGGAACCTCTTTTTATTTGGTTTATTTGATTCGATATACTATAAATTTTAATTAAGTGTTGATATTTTTATTTTTTCAATTTTTTATTCTGTTTTTACCTCAAAAGGTGCATAATAATATTCACTGGGTCTGATTTTCGAAATTCCGCAGGAGGGGGAAAATCGATTCACAAGAGGTTTTCCCTGTCCAAAATTTTATTCCCGATACACCTATTGACAAAAGTCACCATCCCATTGACGATTGTCATATTTTCCGATAAGTTTAATAGTCAAATTTGTATCGCACGATAGCTCAAGAGGGGGTTATTATGTGCAAATGGGGAGACCCGTTTTTTTTATCAATATACATGAATAAAGTTTCATAAGTTAATTTATTCAGATTCAAAAAAATTTGGCATGGGTAGCAGAAGAGATTTTATAAAAATTTCAGGCCTTGGGCTCGGAGCTATCGGTTTGGCGGGTTGTTCGGTGAACCTCGGTTCGAGGGATGACCTGTTTGGTGCCTTATCAGAAGATACCTTGACAAGGGTACCAACCTATTGTGAAGTGTGTTTCTGGAAGTGTGCCGGCTGGGGTTACAAGGATAAAGATGGCCAGCTCATCAAGATCATCGGAAATGATGATGATCCGCACTGTAATGGCCGGT
>QQUB01000240.1 GCA_008501835.1 Bacteroidota bacterium | reverse complement strand
AAATAGCTGATTCTTTATATTATGATAACGCCACCGTTCAGTTAAAAAATCTGGAAACCGGAGCTGTTTTCGATCTTGTAAAAGTTGATGGGAACCTTGAAGGTTACCAAAGAGATGAAGGCGTTTTTGCCGCTTCACCCAATTATCTCTACAAGATAAAAGCTGAAGATATCAATCTGCAAGGGGGCGAAAGCATGCAGCTTGTTGTTAATAGCGGTTCTGACGAAGACCTCGTTACTGCAGATGCCAAGATCATAGAACCAATTGTTCCCAGTGAAAATTTACCAAATCAGGAATTGGCTCTGGATGATTACGATCGTACCATTACCACTCGATGGGATCATGGTGAAGACACCAAAATATTTGACCTTAGGTGGGTGATCAGATATAAGGAATCCGTACCCGGAACTTCTGATTTCGTAGATAAAAGTGTTGAATGGGTCCTGGACAGAAGGTTGATCAATGATGACGAAAGAACGAAAAGCACTTTTAGGTTTGACGCTGGAGAATTCTTCCAATTCCTGAGCGAAACCATTGAAGAAGACCCAAATGTAGTCAGAAAGAACCTTAGAATTGATATCAGTATTGTTGGCGGAGGACAGGAATTCCAGGAGTACCTGACTATTGCAGATGCCAATCTTGGAATTACCAGTTCCAATCAAATTCCTGTTTACACCAATCTTTCCAGGGGATATGGAATCTTCACCTCAAGAGGTACCGCTCTTAGAGAAGGCTTATTCCTGACACCAACTGCCCTGGACACCCTGGAAACGGGTATGTATACTAAATTGCTCAACTTCAACTAAAACACCAATTATGAACGCCATTGCCGTTTACTGCGGATCCAACAAAGGAAAAAATTCCAAATACGTTAAGGCAGCTGAAAATCTGGGAATTTACCTGGCCAAGAACGACATTGAAATTGTCTATGGAGCAGGTAATATTGGCTTGATGGGAGTTATTGCAGACGCAGCGCTGGGAAACAATGGCAAGGTTACCGGGGTAATTCCACACTTCCTGAAGGAGAAAGAGGTGTGTCACATGGAATTGACTCATTTGTTTTTAGTGGATAGCATGCATGAACGGAAAGTTGAAATGACGCGTTTATCGGATGGAGCAATTATCCTGCCGGGAGGTTTTGGCACGCTGGATGAAATGTTTGAAATTATTACGCTGGTACAGTTAGGGCAAACCAAACAGCCTATTGGCATTTTAAATGTCGATGGTTTTTACGATCACCTTATCGCACATATGGATAGAATGGTGGAGGAAGGATTTGTCATTCCAGAACACAGGGCGCTTATATACACCTCAACGGATGTCGATACCCTTATCAAAGAAATGAAGGCCCACCAGTTTAAAGAAGCTACCAAGTGGATTAATACCTGATCATTTCCTAAAATTCCATACCAATGCTGTTTTCCTGTGAATTGATACACGACAGGAATGGATTGCATCGATCCGGATACAATTCAAGAATCTATTCTAATATTTTATGAAAAACTATTTTCTGGGCAAATTGACTTCAGAAAATCTTCCTGTATTTCTTACGGGTACGGGAACAGGAACTCTTTTCAACTGGCGTTTCTTATACCACGCCCAGATCAGGGAAATGATGATTAATGTCATGGAATTATAATTTAAATATGTTCTGTTGGGATAAAATTTGACCTTTTTTCAAATTCTTTTGCAAATAAGCATAAAATCCAGAAAACAATCTGTGATGTCTATCGCATATGGAAGCAAAACGACATTTTTTTCTGCGTATTTTATGATCTACAATCTTTTAGACGCAAAATTTTAAAAAGGACACATTTTAAGTCTTAAATTTCCATCATAAAACGTTATTGGTAAAGGAAAAGTTGCAAATTGGCCGAAGGCTCCGCACACATCGCTTCGTGGATAATTGGATGAAATGGATAGTTGGAGTAAAATATTTTTCCATCCATCTATCCATTTCATCCACTTCAACTTTGAACAAGGAATTAAACTGCATAATATTCAAGAATCACCTGTATATTTTAAAAACAAACTCTTAAACCATTTCAAGTGAAAAAACTATTCTTTTTGAGCCTCCTGCTTATTTTCGGAAGCGAGGCTTTTTCCCAGCATGACTTCTACAATAACGCCAATTACCAATTCACACGGGCCGATACACTTCGTGGCATGTTGCGCCCGGAAAGAACCTGCTTCGATGTGACCTTCTACGACCTTAATATCAAAATAGATCCGGAGGAGAGAAGCATTAATGGTTTTGTTGAAATGATCTATAACATTGAGGAAGATTTTTCCACGCTGCAAGTGGATCTCTACGAAAACATGGACATCCTTAAAATAACCCATGATGGTCAATTCCTCAAGTACGATCGGGAATACAATGCCGTATTTGTACATTTCCCGGAGGTTCAAAAAAAAGGAGGAGCCGGTAAAATCCGAATTTATTACCAGGGGAAACCTCAGGTGGCCGTCAGCCCGCCCTGGGATGGTGGCTTTGTCTGGAGTACGGATCGAAATTTAAAACCCTGGATAGGTGTTGCCTGTGAAGGGGACGGTGCCAGCCTGTGGTGGCCTAATAAAGACCATTTGTCTGATGAACCAGACAGTATGGGAATTAACATTACCATTCCTGCAGGTTTAACCTGTGTTTCCAATGGTAATCTTCGGGCAATTGTGGATAAGGGAGACTCTCAAACCTTTCAGTGGTTTGTCTCCTACCCCATCAACAACTACAATGTGACCTTGAACATCGCCGACTATACCCACTTTTCAGAAAAATACATCTCCTTTGACGGTGAGGAACTGGACCTGGACTATTACGTACTGAGATACAATCTTGAAAAAGCGCAGAAGCATTTCAAACAAGTCCATCAGGTGTTGGCTGCCTATGAACGTTTCTTTGGCAAATACCCTTTCTGGGATGATGGATTTGGCATGGTGGAAACTCCCTATTTGGGCATGGAACACCAGGGAGCCATTGCTTACGGCAACCAATTCAAACGTGGTTACCTTGGCGGCATGATCCCAAGAGATATGGATTGGGATTATATCATCGTTCACGAAATTGCTCATGAATACTTTGGCAACAGCATCAGCTGTAATGATCTGTGTGAAATGTGGATCCATGAATCTTTTGCTACTTATATGGAAGGATTGTATGTTGAATACATCCACAGCTATGAGGATGCTGTCAGATATATGAGGACCAAAAATTTCTTCCTGGGCAATCGGGAACCTATCATCGGCCCCAAAGGTGTCAATTGGGAAAACTGGGAATACAGTGATCATTATGGCAAAGGTGCTTTGGTGCTACACACCCTACGTCATGCTATCAATGATGATGTACAATGGTTCAAATTGCTGCGAGTTTTTTACCAAAAATATGCCATCAGCAATATCACCACTGAGGATTTTGTGAATTATGTAAATGATTTCACCGGAGAAGATTACTCCGCCTTTTTTGACCAGTATCTGGAACATCCCGCCCTTCCGGAACTGCGATACAAGATCAAAGAAGAAGGAAAAAACCTGGTGGTGGAATACAAGTGGTATGCTGACGTAAAAGACTTTAACATGCCAATCAAATTAGGCAATCCGGAAAACTACGTAATGGTCAGGCCTAATACTCAAAAGTGGCAAAAAGTCGAATTAAAGAAGCTGTCCAGGAAGGAATTTGATATCGCGACGGAGTTGTTTTTGATTGAGACTAAGAAGATGAGATAGATGTTACGAGTTACGGGTTGCGAGTTGCGGGAAAATAACCCGTTACACGCAACCCGTAACTCGTAACATTAATCAGCTTTCAAAACCCGAATCACCCCAACCTGCCCATTAGTTCTAAGCTCAACGA
>QQUB01000659.1 GCA_008501835.1 Bacteroidota bacterium | reverse complement strand
TCAATTAAAAAAGCAACTCAATGGCTTTCATAACCTCCTCTTCCAATTCCTCCAGATGGTCCGTTGAAAAATAATACTTCACAAATTGGTTCCCGTAATCATCAGTGGAAATCTCCCGTGTCGGAGGTGCCATTTTTACTTTTTCCAACTTTTGAGACCAATTTTTGTCAATCCTTTCCAATTGCTCCAGAAGTTCGTGATACTGTTCAAAGAATGGACCCAACTCCCTGCTCTCCCACTGCCCCAGGATGGAACAAACATCGGAATCTATCCATTCGTCATATATTCGATCACCGGTCCTCAAGGATTTGATTTCCTCAAGAAGAGATTTAAAACCTGCCTGTATTAATTGCTTTTCCTTCAAAATGGCTATTTATGATTTTTCACCAATGACTTTCCATGAATGCTCAAGTTCTACCAATTTCCCGGATACGTGTTCCGTATCATCCGCTACCTCAGATTTCCGCTTACAGTCTGGTAGAATATTTTGGGAATAAATTGAATGATTATCCAGAGTATCCCAAAAAGTGGTCACCAGGTATCTTTGTTGATCTGTTTCTGATTTAGAGAATTTTCCTCCCAGCATTCCTTTCGCACTTTTCATCGCCGGCAACCATATCTCCTGTTGGACTTTTTCGAAGTGAGTAAGCTTTTCTGATTTCACTTTGCAATCAGCCACTCGTAAAAAACCGGCATTTTGAACAGCTTCCACCAGGGAATAACAACTACCCTCCATAGTCAATTGAGTTTCAAAATGTGCAACCTGGATACTTTCATAGGTATCCCCTTGCTGGCTGCCAAAAAATATTTCATCATGCAGTTTCTTCATGAATTGTTTCAAATGATCTTCTGATTTCCAAAAAGCAATGATACAGGCTTCTGATTTATTATTCAGATTCCATCCTCCCGCCTGAGCAATGAACCCTTCAGCTGAAGCAGTAAACGCCCATTGCTCCTGTGCATTTGAAAAGGCAATTTTATTTTCTGCTAACACGTCACAAATGATCCATTTGATGAACATAACAAGTTGTTTTTAATTGCTTTTCAAAAGCTGTCGCCTAATTGGAATTACCCATTCATCTCTTTGGAAATCAACTTTTCCTTTCATCTCCTCTTCCACTACCCTGTCAATTATCGCAATTCCTTTATCCACCATTTTTTCAAAGGTATCAATACCCTCTCCGGGGAAACTCTGCCTTGTTCTACTAATATCAAACCTATTGGAAAACTTTCTTTCAAACGCACTTTCCACTCCTTGTTTCCCTATCATAAACCCAATCAATCCACCCCAGGTAGCCGTCGGATTATCTGAATCCCAACCCGTCAAAACACCGATTTTTATGGTTTCGATAATGTCTCCTTGCCCATAAAACAAGCTAACCAAACTGGCCGCAAAGTTTATTCCTGCAGCAAAACAACCATTGCAGTATAGGTTTTTGGAAGTTATGTCATATCCATCTGCCTGATTCACCTGGTACCGGTAATAAATGGAATCCCGGGTTTGTTCCCAGCTAATTCCGGATTCATATTTAGCTTTTACAAAATCATACATATCGGCAGCATATGTGGTATTCTGCAACACCATCCGTGATTGGTCAGCCATCCAAATCAGTTGCTTGTTAATGGGCAGATCCGGATCAACCTTGGAAGCCAAAGCGTACATCTTGACATAGAACTCAGCAATATAAGCAGCGTCTTTTTGGGCTGTCGTCCGAATAGGCAGGTAAGCCATTTTAAGCGCAATTTCCGGTCGTGCGGGGGCAAACAATCCAAATATTTCGGTAGTCAGCTGGGCGTCGATCATTTCAAAATGTTCGTTGTTTTTAGGGTCACTTGTTTCGGGTGGTAACATTCCTTCCTTCATCAGGTCAAATGCCTTTTGGTTGGAAACCCACAGAAAATTCTCTTCTTCACTTTTTATGTGTTTCAACCAACCAATCCGAATTTGTTCCGGGGTCAAAATACTTGTTTGATATGTATACAAAAGATGCTGATACATGTATTCAATATCCGTATCATCATCAGCACCCCAAATTTCATTGGTATCCCTAAAAACAAAATCAATAGTGGGCGATAATTCACTTGGCAATCCTTCTCCCCAAATACTCGGCTGATCGGGCTTCCCCCAATCCTCCCTGGTATAAAAATCCCCGGTTTTGATATCACCAATATTCCCGATCTTATCCATTTCAGTTACCAGGCCCGTCCAGTTGGCAATACATTGTCCCAGCCAAAAACCGTACAATTGTTCGTGATAGGATGACCTGGAAATGATCATCTGATTGGCTTCTGCCTCCAAATTTTCGGTTGTAGAATCCGGTCCAGAATCAGTATTCCCTAGAGGCCCACAGGCATTGAATGTCAGAATCATCAACACTAAACTCATCCAGATCTTCATAACCATTGATTTTGAACCATAAAACAGTTTTACCATACCAGGGCTTTTGTCCATACTTTGACCGGGGATAGGCAGTTCAATCCGCAATACATTTTCAATATCCGATCAATTTACTTCTCCGAATGGAATCCTTCTGAGCTGGTGTCCAGTCATATTTTCCTTCGTAGATCCCCTTGGTTTCCCAATCTCCATACATTGGATTGGGAAGTACTATGAACCGGAAACCAAATTCCTTTTCCAAGGATTTGGCTGCAGCATTCCTGTCCTTCGTGGATTTATCATCAAACATATCAGAAAAATCAGAAAGGTTATCACCTAAAAGCATGATCACATCATGGTCCCTGGTCACAATTGACCTCCTGTTTTCTTTACCGCTTTCTTTTTCCCGAAGCAGCATATGTGATTCATCGGCAAAGGGAAATCCCTTTTTCTGGAGGTTTACCAGGGTCTCCTCTTCCTGGGTATCCCGCCGGTTCGAAATATAAAATATCTCCACACCTTTAGAAGCTGCATATTTAAAAAATTCCAGGGAACCGGGAACTGGCTCTGCGCTTTCCATTTCGCCCCATTTTTTCCAGGTTTCTCTGGAATAATTTTTATCAAGGCGGATCATTTCCGCCTAGTAGGGGCTATTGTCCAATACCGTTTCATCAATATCAGTGATGATGGCAAAAGGTTTATCACCAGGTAAAGCTCTGGACAGATGCTGGTCAAGCATATACCTTGCAACGTTAAAAGCCTGGTAGCAAAGCGATTTATATTCAGCGGATTGTTGTTGCCATAGCACCGTTTGCACCGAGTATTCTCTTTCTCGTATTTGGTTGGCCTTATTATTGGTTTGTACTGAAGCTGTTGTTCGGCAGCCGGATACAATAACGATTGCCACTAAAAACAGCATTAGATTTGAAAATCTGTGATTTACCCATAAACCCATTCTTTTTTTCATAGCGTTGATTTTTTTTGATTCTAAAAGGAATAATCAGCCCCAACAGAATCGAAATTAAAGGTCATTGAAAAGCTTTAGTTAACTCTCGCTAATTTAAGCTTTTCCAACGGCCAAATAAATGACAATACCGGGATTAATTTAACATTACACCAACGTAAAACAAACTTTAACTAAATTTGAAAGGCTAATTGATTCAAGTTACGGGTTACAGGTTTCGGGATTCGAGCTGTGGGATATAAAATTTCAGCAAAAAACATTCATTTTCCTGTTTGAATTCGGCTAAAACACTAAAAATTAAACTTCAATAATTCTACACAAAATATGTACTTCGAAACTCGCAACTTAGAAAAAATAAAATTCCAAGCAATTTAATGTCACCTCCAGGCAACCTTCTGGCCCCATTTTTCAACATATAACTGTAAGGCTCTTTGTAGAATGAACCATGATTTTACTCATTGACCAAACCGTTTCGCAACTTGAGTCATTTTCTTCGTGTATTCCTTATCAAATTAGCAGCGATTTTTTTAAACATTTAAACATTTTGAAATGAAATTTGCTTTAAGCACCCTATTATCCCTGATTTGTCTTTTCTTAAATGCCCAAAACCTGCCCTCAGCATTTTATTACTCAGATGATGGTAAAATATTACACCGGGGCGGCGCCACTCCGGATGGAATTTATAACCCTACAGACGTTAGGACTGTAGAACTCACCTTTGAACAATCCAACTATTGGTCGCAATTGGTAAACAACTACCAATCAGAAATCCCCATTGAAGCCACCCTTACATATGACGGGGAAGAAATCGGCCAGGTGGGTGTAAGATTCCGGGGCAATACCTCCTATCAAATGATTGGAAATTCAGAGAAAAAATCTTTTAAAATAGAAATGGACTTCATCGATGAAGACCTCAATATCGATGGTTACAAAAACCTGAAGTTCAACAATGCCCATCAGGACCCTTCTTTTATGAGGGAAGTCCTCTACGGCACCATGGCATCCAAATACACTCCGATAGCCAAAGGCAACTTCATCCATCTTTATTTAAATGGCGAAGACTGGGGAATCTATCCTAACATCCAGGCTATTGACAAGGATTTTCTTGATGAATGGTTCTTGAGTAATGATGGTCCTTTATTCCGTGCGACCACAGAGGGAAATGGAGGTGGACCAGGAGGTGGTGGTGGCCCCAACTGGGGAGATGGCACTGCCGGGCTGAATTATCATGATAATGATACCAGCAGTTATCAGGAGTATTACACCCTGAAGTCCAGTGATATGGAAAATTCCTGGGAACAATTAGTAGATGCCTGTTTTGCACTTGATATTGCTAATGAGGACAATACCGACAATACGGAATTCTATTTTGATGTAGATGAAATCCTATGGTATCTGGCTGTTGAAAATATTTTTATTGATGATGATAGTTACGTCTACAAGGGAAAGATGGATTACATGGTGTATCTGGAACCTGAAACAGGCAGATTGAATGGTATAGAATATGATGGCAACTCCTCTTTCCATCTGGATGATGCCACCAGTAATTCCTGGGGACCTTTTAAAAATGTCAACAACCCAAATTATCCATTATTGAATAAACTCCTGAATATACCTCAATACCGCCAGCGCTACCTAGCTCACTACCGCACTATGCTCCATGAGACATTCACCTACGCAAATGCCACTCAAATCATTGATGAAATGGACGAGCAGATTGGAGATCTGGTTGCGGCAGACACCAAGAAATTGTATACCACTGGACAATACATCAACTCCATTCCACAACTCAAAAATTTTATTACAAACCGGAGAAATTTTCTTTTGGGGTTCTCTGAAGTTGCCCAAGCAGGTCCAACTATAAACAATGTAGATTTTTTCAACAGCGAAATGGAATTGGATGAAGCTCCATCCTCTGAGGAAGTTGCTTATATCCGTGCTGACGTTTCTTCTGAAGAGGGTATCCATTCCGTAAACCTTTATTATGGTACCGGTATCATGGGACGGTTTACCAAAGTAAGTATGTTTGATGACGGCACACATAATGACGGTCAAGCTAATGACGGAATTTATGGAGGGGAAATCCCTGGATTTCCTCCTGCAACTCTGGTGCGATATTATATTGAAGCTGTTTCCAACAACAATGCCAACTCTGTTTCCTATATGCCGGAAGGAGCCGAACATGATGTTTTTGTTTACAGAGTTCAATTCACTACCAATGGAAATGGTGTAGTGATCAACGAACTCATGGCCAGTAATGCCGCCACAGTAGCCGATGAACAAGGCTCTTACCCGGATTGGGCTGAATTTTACAACAACAATGATTTTGAAGTTGACCTTAGTGGTTATTACCTTTCAGATGATCCTGTAGAACTGAATAAATGGAGTTTTGCTGAGGGTACCGTAATCCCGGCTAATGGATACCTGATCGTCTGGGTCGATGACGATGAGGAAGACGGCCCGCTTCATGCTTCCTTTAAACTATCAGCAGATGGAGAAGACCTCATTTTATCGGATCCGCAGCTCAATGTGATTGACCATGTGGCATTCGGAGCTCAAGAAACAGATGTAGCTTATGCAAGAGTGCCAAACGGTACCGGTGATTTTGTTATGCAAGCCGCAACCTTCAACGGAAATAATGATGAAGCAGTTGCTGTTGATAATATTTTAGTGCAGGAAAATTCCATCTCACTTTTTCCGGTTCCTGCCGAAAATGAATTAAACATCGACTTCCTGGCAGACATTGACCCGACAACTGTTTCAATTCTCAGCAATACAGGCCAAAGGTTAATTTCCAGAACTACGGATAATGATTTAACCATCGACATTAGTCAACTGCCGGCGGGAATGTATATGGTTCAATGTGGTAATGTTTATAAGAAATTTATTAAGACCTAGACCAATAAATTAAGGCTGTCCCAATAGTTTAATTAAAGTCCAAAGTTGAGTAATGGAACGCTGATAAAACGGATTCAACAGATAAGGACGGATTTATTATTTGGATGAATCACTTTTGGGACAGCCATTTTTCCCCAATAAACAAGGCAGCATCAAATCCCTATCCATTATACTCCAAAATCCAGTCAATGACTCGTTGCCAATCATAAAAAGCATGGCCATCATCGGTAATTAAGGATTCAAAATTTTCCTTTCCTTCCAGCAGATCAATGATCTTTTCAGCATTATCCAACGGCACCACTTCATCATTTTTTCCGTGTATTAATAAAAGATCGTTCGGATATGCGTCAACAAAATACATCGGAGAACATTTAATGATCTTTTCCCGGATCTCTTCGAAGGGGATTGCTTTACTCAAAAACTGGTATTTATATTGGGGACGGTATCTATTATAAACTTCTTTGGAAAGAAAGAAAGTCGGTCCGGCAATAGAGACGGCTGCTTTTATGGTAGTGTCTCTGGCGGCCATCAATAATGCTACAGTTCCTCCCCTGCTCATGCCACAAACGGTGATTCTACCACTATCAACTCCTTCAAAATTGCCCTTCACCAACTCCAACAACCTTAATGCATCCTCGGTAGCTCCATCAAAGGCATCCCCGAAAAAGCCATCCGAACAATATCGGCCATTATTGGTTTTCAGCGATTGCCCTCGGAAAGAAGGGATCAACAGGAAGTGATCTTCCAGCCCCTTATTTAGTGTCCTCACCACCCATCCCAATGCATCAACTTCAGGATTTCGCTGGTCCAGTCCATTGGCCCATACCACCAGGGGATATTTTTTTGTTTTATCATAATCCGCCGGGATCACCACAGCGCCATAGTGCTTATCTCCTCCGGAATAATGCTCAATGACCTGCATTTTCTTACCCTCATAAAATGGGATTTCCAATTTTACGAAGAAACTGTCGCTGATTAGATCTGCAGATTTCCAGGCTTCCCAAACCCTTGACAACTCCAAAGAATCCGGAGGAATAAAAAGGCTATCAAGGTCTAGGTGATCATTAATATTGACCGCTTGGTAGGAAACTCTTGATTCACATTCATTCTGCTGACATCCCAAACACCAAAAGATCATCGGAACAAGACCAACAAGCATTACCCTCATTTTTCTGATCATTTGAAACCACTGTTTCTTGCCTCGATTCATGCCCGTTACAGTTTTTGATGGGAAAGGTACTTTTTCCAATGTATGGTTCTCATCGACAATTCTTCAGCACCTATTTTTCCTTTAAATGTTTTTCCTTCATTTGTTCAATAAACCCTGCTGACATGTAATAAATATTCTGATCACCATTATCAAAAGTTTGATGTTTTGAGCGCAGACCCTCAACACTGCCGCCGCCATTTGAAGAGTATTTTTCCTTTAATCTACTGCTGGCAAAAATGAAATACTGTTTATCTGTGGTTACATAAGGACACATTTCATGGTATTGGGAATTTATCGGTTCACCGAGGTTTTCAGGAACCGTCCATTGTCCATCAATAAAAAAACTAATAAACAAGTCTCCGTTCCCCAGGCTGTTATTATATCCTCTGAAAATGATATAATCTTCATCCGGCGACACAAAAGGATCTCCTTCTCCATTATCTGAATTAAGTACATCAGGCAGCCTCTCCACTTCATAGCCATCCTCACCTGGAACAGCTTTGAACATATCCCCATTGTTCCAGACATTGAAATAAATATTCCCGGAATTGGTGATCGAACTGTAGTAATTTCCGAACCCCTTAAGGTCTACGTAAACCGGTTCACTCCATGATTCTCCGGTTCTCTCCACATACCAGATATTGGTGTAGGTATTTTTTTCATTTTCAGGTAAGGGCCTTTCAGAGCTGAAATATAATCTTTTGCCGTCCGGTGAAAAAAGTGGATCATACTCAGAAAAGGTTCCCGAAAACTCTGCCACTTTAGGCTCCGTCCATTGATCATCTGCCCCCAAAGTGGTATAACAAATTATCCCTTTGGAAGGGGTGTTAGTGGTAAAGAAGAACTCATCCCCTTCCGGATTAAAGGTGCCATTATATTCGGTTAAGGAACTGGCCAGCAATTCGGGGGCGAGTAATCGTGGTTGAGCTGTAGGTGACATGCTCATGAATTCCCCGGCAACAACAGCTCCTTCAGAACTTGAAGAAGGTTGTTGACACCCTAAAATGAACAGCGAAAAATACGTTAAGGAAAGGAGGACAGAACCCGGCAATACTGATTTCATCTTATTGAGTTTTTAATATCAAAAACAAACAAGGCAGAGTCCGACCGTGAATCACTTACATTCCTTTTTCAATTTGACATTTTCAAATATTGCCCATACTGAATGGTCAAAAGGCTTGGGGGAAATTTCACAGGAGATGATATGCTTCTTCATCTCAGGACAAAAAGACTCTTTCACCTTGATATTCAATATTAAATAATCTTTCGTAAAAAAGTTATCATACACCCTCATTTTTCCTGAGAATCCTTCCTTTGATTGAATAAATAGACACAAGGTTTTATCCAGTTTAACCGAATTAGTAGTATCGGCCTTGTTTTTGCGGTCTACCCCCATCAACCCGTCATAATAGTAATTGAAGTATTCCGTTAGCTTACTTTCTGTCATGGGTTGTTTTTCGTCGACATACCAGACGAAAGTATAGGTCCAGAATTCCTGGCTTGTTGAATCGGCCCATCCCGGCGCAAACCGCAAATCTTCAAATCCCGTGAGATCGATTTCCGGTGCAAAACTTATTGGAAAGAGAATTATTTCACTCTGCCAGTTTTCAGGGGCAATTAAAACGGATTCATGTTCCTGACCAAAAACGGGAAGGATTGCTACCGTATATAACATCAAAAAGAGCACTGTTTTTTTAAGCATTTGTTATTTTTTAGAATGAGACATACCATCAGGAATGTTGTACAAGGAAAAAGATCTTTTCTTAAATAATCTATAAGTACTAGACAAAACGAGGGCATAATTATCCGGACAGGAAACCTCCGAGGTTTTTCCATATTCAAAGTTTTGTCTTATACCTGGAAAGTTTAGGATCAACAATCATCACCGCCATAAAATAATACCAGTTCCTGATCCACTTTTTCGCCAATGGAATTTTGGGCGGGTCTCCACTTCCCTGGCATATTGGAAATCAGTTCCACCATTTTTTCATCAACTGATCCGAATCCTGAATCCGATACTACTTTCACATTCTCAATAGTCCCGTTTTTGTTAACTGTAAAATACACTTTTCCTGGTTCAAGCTTTTCACGAGGTACTGCGACTATGGCTTCCCGGCTATTGTCTTTAAGGAATTTCAGCAATGAATCATGACCACTCTCGTACTCGGCCTCCTGCTCCGGGATAACGGTTACATAAACCACAAAACACTGAATTTCCAGTTGTCCAGATTCAGGGTTCCTGCGCTTGCAATAAGCTTCGATACAAAAGTTAGTGGAATAATCAGCGGATTGCAAGAGGGTTAATTGTGCGGCATTTAATTCATTACCATCCCCTTTTTCAAATTCAGCATCAGCTTCATGAGTACGAAACACGATCCTTGTACTCCAAAAGGATTCTATTCCCCTGGTTGCTTTCTCTGGAACAAGATCTACAATTTGCTTTGCCTGGCTAAGCTGTGCTTTTGTAATTCTTGTGATAAACCGGGGACCAACATCAAGGGAAAATTCCGGTTCAGCATGGTCGCTGATGATATTTTCAAAATGATTGTTTTCGACGGTTTTGTTACAAGATAATGCTCGCTGAACCGGCTCGGGGTTGTCGTGGTAAATAAAACCAAAGGCTGTCAGACAGAAGGTAATAACGACTGTAGCAATGATAAGAAAACTCTTTCTCATAATTCTTAATTTTTGGCATGATCAATGTCCACCAAAAATACTTATGAAAGCCACACTAATATCCGGTTCAATTGTAAAATGATGTAAACAGAATGTAAATAATTCGAGTATTAGAATTTCAGCCTTAAACATGTACCGTCTTCCCATCAAGAAGTGTAGCCAATTCTTCACCATAATTAATCAAGGCAATGGTTTCATCCGTTCTTGCCAATTTGATCTTGTCAAACATCACCAGCGCTTCACCATTACTCTCCAGGTGATAAATCTGATGGTTTTCGAAAAAACGGATGACTTCTTCATTGAAAAATGTACGGATCTCCTCTTCATTGTTTCCCATGAGCAGGAATTTTTTGGAGAAATCCGAATACATATTAAAATCGATGTCCTTGTAACCGGTAAAGGCCATCACCCGGTCAAATATTTTATCAAACACACCTTCTTTTTCCATGGAGAACACGGGAATTTCTCTGTTAAGCCTCAGAACCATAACAGTTGCATTAAAGGTCTCTGCAGTAAAAGCAGCCCCTTCGCTAAAGGTAACATCCGCAATTTCCCAACCGACATTGAGTTCTTTAAATGAACCTTTAATACAATTGGATTTTCGCTCAATTGGTCTGATCTCAAAGAAATGAAAGTTCCTTAGATAAGAGGTATTCCAATCCACCCGGCTTGCGAACTCATAACCTTTCTCATTGGCCAGATCCTGAAGTCTGATTTGACGTGGAGTTAGTTTCCGAGCATAATCTCTAAGGGAAATTTTCAATGCCCTGTTGTGGGTAGAGGAGGAAATATGGCTATCCAGACCTTTTATGTTTACATCTCCGCCGGCGTTTCTTTGCATTTTCAGGTAATCCACGAGATATTCCATGAAAGTCATACCGACAAGTCTTGTACTGGAAAGGTCGATGGACACCTTAGCTCCATCAGGGATATTTTTCGTTAAATTGTCAAATTTGGGAATGGTCAAAAAACTGGCAACGCCTTCCACCTGCAAATTGAATTCTCCGTCTTTGGTAACAAAAACATTTGTTTCGTTGGAAAAGGTCTTTTTAAAAAACTCTCCTACAGGCATCCTTGACAATAATATATGGACCATCAAGGTAAACAGGCTCCCTCCAAGAATTCCCCATAACAGGTCCGAATACAGGGTTATGACGATGGTCACCAACATAAAAATGAGTTGTTCCAATCCCAGAGAATAGATCTTCTTAAATGTGGCAGGTGAAGCCAATCTAAACCCTATATATACAAGAATGGCTGCCAGAGCTGCCATTGGAATCTTTTGGATAACCGGTGCGAGGATAAACAGGAAAAGAATGATCAGGACTCCATGATAGAAATTAGACCACTTGGTCACTGCATTATTATTTACATTCACAGTACTTCTCACAATTACCGTAATGATTGGCAATCCGCCGATGGCACCAGATACGGCTGTTGCCAGTCCAACTCCGATCAAATCCTTATTAAGATCAGATTTTCGTTTATAGGGATCCAGTTTATCCACTGCTTTAGCCATAGCCAAAGTCTGTATCGAAGCGAGCAGGGTAATTGATAACACGGCCAACCAGAACCTGTAGTCCCCTATGCGACTGAAGTCAGGATACATGATTGCATCCCGCAAATCATCTGGGATCTGGATCAGCTGCTGTGGACCAACATCATAACCCCTTCCAAAAATGTTGATGGTATGAGGTTCAAAAAAATTAAAAATATAGGCAGCAATAACAGAGACCACCAACACCCATAGCGATGCCGGGAAATAGTGTAACAGTCTTGATTGAATCTTAGGAATTACTACCAGCAATATTATTCCGATAACCGATATACCAAATATTACAGGATGAATATTAGGAAGTTCGGTAAAAACACTCTTCAATAAAGCAATGGTATTTTTTTCAGCAGGATGGGTTCCCATGGCCACATGGATCTGTGTGGAGAAAATAATGATCCCAATGGCTACCATAACTCCCTGTATGACGGAGGAGGGAATTATTTCGGCTATCCTTCCGAGTTTGAACACCCCCAGAAAGACCTGAATAATTCCTGACACACAAACTGCTGCCAGTACATAATTCAATGTTTGGCCTGAACCATCATTTAAAGAATAGGCAGCAGAGAGCAGTACAGCAATCAACCCGGCAGCCGGGCCGTTGATAGCCAGGTGGCTACCTCTGAATGGAGTTGCCACAATTCCACCAATAATGGCAGAGATCAACCCGGCAATAGGAGGTGCACCCGAGGCGACTGCAACACCTAATCCCAAAGGAAGGGCTACTAAAGAAACACTAATAGCTGCCAGGAAATCCGATCGCCAGTGGGCGAAGATTCCCCTCCATCCTGGTTGGGGTGATTCGTGTAAACTCATTTATGTGCTGAAGTTTAAATGAGCGGCTAAAATATCAATAAATTGTTACCAATTGAAAAAAACCGGAAATATAACCGGGTTGCGATATTGGGCAGGTAAATATTTAGGGGATGAATTTCACAAACTTTTCCCCATTAAATTTAAATACGCCTTTATGATGAGTCCCCAGCCAAAGATTTCCATTATTGTCTTTATAAATAGAAAACAACAAAACGGTTTTTCCTTCATCTTCAACTGGGTAATGGATGAGTTCTTCTCCATTTTTTCTGTAAACACCGTCATCATAGGTGACCATCCATAAATCACCATTTTTGTCATCCACAACCGACATGAAATAAGGAAAGTCCATTTCGCCACTATCTGAAGCATAACCAACGCCCTTTTCTTTTTGGTATTTTAAAAGGCCCGTGTTCTTAGCCTCCGTATTGCCGGGAAGGATCTCATAACGATAGCGGGTATTGCAGAACCAAAAGAAACCTTCCTGATCCTCGAAAATAGATCGAAAACCAAAAGCACCGCCTTCCGGTGTCTCCGTTAAATGATCTTCATACAGCCAGTTAATGGTTTCTCCATCAAAGCGGCAAACACCAAGTGATGAAGTTCCAAACCATAAAGCGCCACTCCGGTCCTTATACATGGTGTAAACTCCATAAGGATTGTAGGGGACATTTGGATATTTGGAATTGAAAACATCTTCCTGGGCAGTTCTGGGAAATTCCAGATGGTACAAAACCTTTCCATCATAACGATAAGGTCCTTTATTATCCCACCCCATTCTGAACCAAAGATCATCAGGTTCTAGCTTCCAATCAAATTTAGAAGTCAGGCTTTCAAAGATCTCGATATTCGAAAATTTCTTTCCATCAAATTTGCAAACACCTTCCTGGGTATCGAAGAAAATATTGCCAAACTGATCTTCCTGAATCCCAATTACTGCATTACTGCACAAACCATCATCCTGGGTAAACAGCACAAGTCCATTCCGGTCATACAAATAAACCCCGTTATCGTTACCTCCAAACCAATAGTTATTCCGGCTGTCCTGGAAGATGACCAGTGCACCTCCATCGATGGCTGAAACAGTTGTGCCTAATTCAACAGACCTTTCATGTACAGAGTCAATTTTTGAGTTATTTTGACCGTTGCAGGAAGAACAGATGACGAGAAGGAAAAAGAGTATTGTTGTGCTGAAATTATTCATTGGTGAAATCATAGAAAAAAGGAGTGTTTAAAAATTGTTCAAAATTCAATGATTCTCAATGTCGGATGTT
Source organism: Bacteroidota bacterium (assembly GCA_008501835.1). Classification (GTDB taxonomy): domain Bacteria; phylum Bacteroidota; class Bacteroidia; order Chitinophagales; family Saprospiraceae; genus BCD1. The sequence continues at coordinate 1,170 of QQUB01000659.1, read as the reverse complement.
TTCTAGTTAGATAAACTCATATGACGTACCTACGGCACTGGACTTATCCCTCATTTTACCAAGGCACTTCGTACCTTGCCACCGATATTGAGTCTCTACGAGACTATTTGGTCCAAGAAGGGCGTCCTTTCGGTATAACTCAACAGAAAAGGAAAACTCAATTGCTACTGGCACTTCAAATGGGGCCCAGGCACCTGGATGCCCGAAGCAATCAAACTCATATAACGTACTTTCGGCACTCATTTTTACTTTTCAACTTTGGCATTATCCATATTAGGTCTCTACGAGACTTTTTAGTCCCAGAGGGACGTCCTCTGGGTAAAACCTATCAGGTGAGTAAAGCCTAAGTGCCGTAGGTACGTCATATGTTAATGCTACTCAATTTTCTAATCCGTCCCTCTTTCTTCACTGGGATGAGTTTGCTATTTGATAGACAAAAATTAATCCTGACGAATATTGAGCAGGTTAACCATACAGTTTTCCATATTCCCGACAGTTAAAACAAACTCCTGATTAGTTTCCTGACCATTAGCATATTCGGCTGGTTCCCAACATGGCATATTTTGAATGGCCTTCAACAACAACTCATCTGTCTTTTTATCTGTTGACGACTCAAACAGGTGGACATTGAATATTTCGCCTTCTTTATTCAGAGTGAATTTGACAGCTGCTAAATTATAACCCACAAAAACCCCGGGTTCAATTTTATCAATCGCTGTTTTCTTTAAGTAATTTTTCAACGGCCCTTTGCCTTTAGGAAAATTTGCTTCGTTTTCAGGAATAAAGACAAAGGTAAAATCCATCTCTTTAGGGTCGTTTTGCTTTAGATTATTCTCCGGGATATATAATACTTTGACAGAAACTTCCTGATCAACATCGGCGTTCAGCAGGTTATTTTTTTGTTCGCGTGTGAGGGTTTCGCTTTTTCCCGTAGACGTCCTTGTTTTTCCATCATGAATAGTCAGAACTTTTACAGAAATATAATCTTTGATCCATGAAGCCTTAAAATGGGGATTCAATTCACTTAAAGTGTGGACTTCATTTATTGCTTCCTGAGTGATGGAAAGATACGGGTGAACTCTGTATACTTCGAAAAACGGCCCGGCGTTTGCACTACTTTGTGTTATTCCAAAAGAGGGGAAAACGAGAACCGTGAAAAGAATAATTATC